>DASPXO010000099.1:0-11106 GCA_035637235.1 Gemmatimonadales bacterium
CGCGCAGGCGCGCGCGATCTACGAGGAGATCGTGCGACGCAAGCGCGACCCTGCGCTCATCGAGCTCGCCGGGCACGGGCTCCTGCGGGCGCGCGTGTTCCCCATCAATCCGGGGGAGACGCGCAAGATCACGCTCCGATACACGCAGGTCCTCGACCGCGTGGGAGACGCGTGGCGGTTCCGCTACGCCGCCGGGACGGGACCGGGGGCGGCAGCGAGCAGCTTCCGGCTGGAAGCGGACTCGGCCGCGCGCTTCGGCGATCCCTACTCCCCCACGCACCGGCTCACCGCCAACCGCAGCGGCGACCGCCTCGAGCTGACGCTGGCCGACACGAGCGCGCGGGGCGACCTCGAGCTGCTGCTGCCGCTCGCCCGCGGGCTCGTGGGGATGTCGCTCGTGACCGACCAGCCGGTGGGCGAGGACGGCTTCTTCATGCTGCTCCTCGCGCCGGGCCGGGCGGCGGATGCGCACGGCCTGCGGCGGGACCTGGTCGCGGTGCTCGATGTCTCGGGCTCGATGTCCGGCGACAAGCTCGACCAGGGGAAAGCGGCGCTGGGGCAGCTCCTGGGCACCCTGCGCTCGGGCGACCGCTTCCGGGTGATCACCTTCGGGAGCGGCGTGCGCCGCTACGCCGGGGGCTGGACGGAGGCGACCGGCGACAACGTCCGCGCCGCCCAGGCGTGGATCCGCGGGCTCGATACCGACGGCGGCACCAACATCGCGGGCGCGCTCACGGAGGCGTTCGCCGAGCCGCCCGCCGAGGGCGCCCTCGGCGTCGTGGTGTTCCTGACGGACGGGATGCCCACGGCGGGCGAAACCGATCCCGAGCGCATCGCCGACCAGGCGGACCGCGGCCGCGGGCCGTTCCGGGTCTTTGCCTTCGGCATCGGGTATGACGTGAACACCTACCTGCTCGACCGGCTCACGGAGCGCGCCCGGGGCGTCACCGAGTACGTCCGGCCGGGCGGAGACATCGAGCAGGCGGTCGGCTCGCTCGCCGCGAAGGTCTCGAGCCCGGTGCTCACCGACCTCGCGCTGCGGGCCGACGGGGTGGAGCTGTACGACCTGCAGCCGCAGAGCCTCCCCGACCTGTTCGCGGGCGGCGAGCTGGTGGTGTTCGGGCGGTACCGGGGAGAAGGGAGCGGGGAGCGGTCCGTGACGGTGACGGGGCGGAGAGACGGCCGTGAAGAACGGTTCGCGACCAACGCCACGCCCGGCGGTGAACCGGGACGCAACGACTACATCCAGCAGCTCTGGGCCGCGCGCAAGGCGGGCGCGCTCTCCCACGAGATCCGGCTGCGCGGACCGAACCCCGAGCTCGTGAACGAGCTCAAGCGACTCGCGCTACGCTACGGCATCCTCACCGAGTACACGTCCTATCTCGTGCAGGAGCCGAACCAGGTCGTGGTCCGTCCGATGTTCGATCGGGCTCCGGCCGCGCAGGCGGGAGCCGCCGCGGTGGAGCGCTCGCGCGCGGAGAAGGCGCTCTCCGGCTCGCTCCAGCTGAGCGCGGTCACCGTCGACGGCGCCGCGAGGGCCGACTCCCTGAGCGTGGGCAGCTCCGGCGAAGCCAGGCGCACGCAGCGGGTCGGCGGCCGCGTCTTCCTGTGGCGCGACAGCGCCTGGACCGACATCGCACACGGGGATTCGCTGCACGTGGTCACGGTGGCGGCCTTCAGCGACGCCTACTTCGCCCTGCTCCGGGCGCTGCCGGAACTGGTGAAGGCCGCGACGCTCGAGCCGGCAGTCCTGGTGGCCGGACGCCGCGTGAGCATCAGAATTGAAGCGGGGGGCAAGAGTGCATGGACCGAGGGCGAGCTGCAGCGGCTGGTGAGGGCGTTTCGGGGATGAACCGATTGCGGATTGCGAATTGCGGATTGCGGATTCGAAGGACTGGCTTCCGCCTCGGGAGCGGCCTGCCAATCCGCAATTCACAATCCGCAATCCGCAATTGAATTATGCCCGACGATCTCGCGGAGGTCTACCGCACCACGTACCGCGCGCTCGTGCGCTTCCTGTACCGCAGGGTATGGGACGCCGAGCGCGCGGAGGACCTCGCCCAGGAGGCATTCGCCCGGGCGCTGGTGCACAAACCGGAGAAAGCGCGGGGGTGGCTCTTCGTCGTGGCGGCGAACATGGCGCGGGATGACGCGCGGCGGGCGGCGCGGGAGCGGCGCCACCTGACCCTGCTGAAGGCGGAGCCCCAGGAGACCGATTCCGGGGCGGACGACGCGCTCCACGCCGAGGGCGAGCGGCTGCGCGTCCGCGCCGCGCTCGAGCAGCTGACCCCGCGCGACCGTGAGGCGCTGCTGCTGTGGGACTCGGGATTGTCGTACGAGGAGATCGCCGCTCAAACGGGGCTCGCGCGCGGCGCCGTGGGTACCACACTGGCGCGGGCGCGGCGGCGGCTGGTGGAAGCGTTCGAGGCCGGAGGGAAGGGTGAACATGTCGCACGTGGATGATGGGACGCTGCACGCCTATCTCGACGGCGAGCTGACGGCGGTGGAGGCGCAGGGCGTCGAAGCGCACGTCGCCGAGTGCCCGGCCTGCCGCGGCCGCTTACAGGAAGAGCGGGCGCTGATCGCGCGGGCCGACGAGCTGCTCGGCCTCGCCGCGCCTCCCGACCGCGGGGCCTCACCGCCGTTCCCCCTCTCCGCATTGCGGAGAGGGGGTCAGGGGGTGAGGTTGCTCTCCGCATTGCGGAGAGGGGGTCAGGGGGTGAGGTTGCCGCTCGCCTGGGCGGCCACGGTGCTGCTGGCGCTCCGCGTTGGGATGTACTTGGGCGGCGCGCCCCCCGCGCGACACGCGCAGCCCGCGGCGGAGAGCGCAGGCGATCTCACGGCACACCCCGCCGCGACGCTCCCCGCCGTCCGGGAGACCCTTTCCGTCAAGCGCCCGGCGGCGTCACCCGCGCAGCGTCCCCGACAGGCGCAGCGGCCCGCCGCACCGGCTGCACAGGCTGCACCGGAGGGTGCGGAGCGCCGACAGGCGAACGCTGTGGGTGAGGTCGCGCACGCGATGGAAGCCGGAGAGGACTCGCTTGAAGCTTCCCGTGCCCGCGAGGAGCGGACCGCGGCGCAACCACCCATGTCCAGCGCCCTCTACCGTGCGGACGGGGGCTACACGGTGACGGGCCCTGCACTCACCCTCGACAGCGCCCGCGCGCTGCTCGGCGCGGACCCGCAGGTCGTCCCCGGCCTGCCCGTTCGCGCGATCCGCACGGCGCGCCGGATGGGCTACTCCGTGCTCGTCGTCGTCGAGCAAGCGCTCGATTCGAGCACGACGATCACCGTGATCAACGGACGTCCCAGCACGCTCCAACTCGACGCGGTCGTCGTCTCAAGCGCGGCGCGGCCCGATTCGACAGGTGCCGCCGGGCGGGCGCTCGTGGTAAGGGGTCGCGCGGCGCCGCCCACGGATTCCCTACCACCGGCCGCGCGCAAGGCCGACGCCGCCTGGTACACACGCGGTGCCTTCGCCGATCGGTCGAGCGCGGAGCTTTTCGTGGAGGTCCGCGGGCCGCTGTCCGCCGATTCGCTCGCCGCGCTGAAGCGCCGGCTCCAGCCGCTCCGGCCTTAGAGGAAGAGTACTTACGAATGCCGCGCCACAGACGCGGCTGAAGCCGCGACTCGGCATCTCCCCGCTGAAGCGGGGTTGCACCACCGGCCGGCTTACCTCCCCAAGGACAAGCCGCGGGTTTACCCGCGCACTCAACCCGCAGACGACTCGGATCCCTCACGGCACGACCACAGAGCCGATCATTCCGCTGGTGAAGCTGGACGAGTGAATCGTGCAGCGGTAGCGATAGGTCCCGGCCGCCGCACTGGTGAAATCGCGGCTGAACGAGCCGGACGATTGGGTAGCGGACGCCGTGGCGCCGTCCTCCCAGGTCACGTTATGGTTTGGGCCGGCCCAGGTCCACGTCACCGCACGTTTGGTCGACAGAGTCAACGTCTGCGGGCTGAAAGTGTTGCCCCCACCCCCCACCGTGACGTCGCCGGTGACGTTCGTGCCGTCGTCGCCGCCGCACGCCATGACCAGCCCGAGGAGTGCCGCCGTCACCACAACAGTCGATCGCATGGAATCCTCCGTGTACGGGTGTAACACGCCCACGACGAGTCGAGACCGCGCCAATGTACGCCTTGGATACGAGCCCGGTGAGGGTCACGGATTCCGGTACTTCGCGGCCGGGCGTGCTAGGAGCGGCTGACCCCGGGGCGGTGCCCCGGGGTTGATAGGAAGCGCTTCTGTTTGGGACCCCGGGCCGCCGGCCCGGGGTCAGCCGCGCTGGCGACCGAGGACGTTCATCGACGGTCCGTGCCCGATCAGGGGCTCCGGCTTCGAATGTCGGGAAGGCTGCTCGAACGGCACCAGCACGGTCTCGGAGCCCAGACCGGCACGGATGCTCGGGGCTCCGCGCTGGACCGGCACGTCCGCTGACGTGCTGTTCGCCCAGCCTCCCGAGGAAGTGCGCAGCGACTCCAACGGCGCCGTGCGCCTCGTGCTATCAAGCATGGCGGAGGCCCGGCCGGCTCGGCAACTGAGCGTACTCGCGAGCACGGCCGATCGGCAGCGCGTCATTCGGGCGCACGCACGGTGGGATGCCACGAATTCGGCCCTCATCTCTTTCTGGCTGGGCGTCGCCGCACAATCGCTGGCGGAGCTACCGCCAGATCCTGACCACCCGGCTGACGGCGACCCCGAACGACGTCGTGCTCCTACGCTCGGAGCAGGACGGAGCCTCGAACGGTGACAAGGCCACGGTCTGCGCGCGCCACCGAGCGCGGTCTGAGGCCGCGCCGGATGACGCCGACCTCTCCTATGTCGCCACCCGCTGCCTCACAGATCCAGGCGCACGGTCACAGGCTTTCCTGGACGGTCACCGACGCTGGCCGCAGAGCGGCTGGTTTGCCTATGCCGCTGGCTACGCGTACGCGGAAGCCGATCAGTGGGGACAGGCGCTCGGCGCTCTGGAACAAGCTCACCGCACCGTGCGGCCCCTCGCCGAGGACGTGGCCGTGGACCTTGCGCGCGTGCACCGGCTGCTCGAGGACGACCCCAGGGCCGCCGTCGCCCTCCTGGCGAAGACCTCGGACCGCTTGCGTTACCTCGTCGCGCTCGAAAGCGGCGCAGGGCTCGATTCCGGCCCGCTGCTCGCGTACCCGGAGCTAGCTCGTGGTCACCTCGAGCGTGCGCTCGAGCTGGCTCGGTCGGATTCGTCGGTCGAAGCCCGCGTCCTTCGCCTGGCGGCGGCCTCGGACGGGGCGTCTCCCGACCTCGCGGCGCGCGCCCTGGCGCTCGGTTCGGAGGCAGGACTCGACGAGGCCACTCGGTGGGCCAGCATCGGCCTCGCCGCCCGCCTGGGCCGCGATGTGATGCCGTTCTCGCATGTGTCGGACGCCTGGCCTCAGGACTACACCGGGCGCATCCTGACCTTCGTTGACGGGACGCGGGGCTCGGTGAACCCCCTCGTCGCCGAGCAGGCATTGAGGGGTCTCCCGCTGTGGCTGCGGGGGGAGGCGTACAGTATGGGCGTAATCATCCTGGGCTCGCGAGCACCGCTCGCCTGGCGCCGCGCCGCGAAGCGGCTGCTCTTCGCTCCTGAACGTCCCTATTTCAACTGAGTCCCGGGCTTGGCGTCGAAGCGTTCTGCGATGCATATATCGTGGTCTCGTCAACATGGCCGCGCCCGGCGTTGGTTGCTCATTGCCTAGCGAGTCGACACTGAACCCCCGTCTTCTCCCGACGCTGGCCCTTGCCGCTCTCGCGTGTGCTCGCGGGCGCGTCCCGTTCAATTTGAATTCCCCCAGTCTCGTGCCGCTTCCGGATACCGCCTTTCACGTTCGCATGCGGATGGACCCGGCGAAACGCGAGTTGGTGCTCGTCGGCGGTCCATATCGGGTCCATCCGACTCCGTCGGCTGCAGGACACGCCATGATGTCCATGGCAGAGCGTGACTCTCTGTTGTGTCGGTTTGATTGGCCGCTGGACGCCTCGCTCCGAGTCTTTGACTTGGAACTGACGGGCGATGGCGGCCGGCCTCTGCCGCGGGCTCTCCTCCACCACCTGACTATTGTGAATCACGATCGGCGGCAGCTCGTGTACCCGATCGCCGAACGAGTCATGAGCTTCGGGAAGGAAACCCAACGCGTCTCGCTCCCTACGACCGTTGGCATACCCCTGCAGGCCGGCCAGCGGATCAGCGTGTACGTGATGTGGGACAACAATACGGATCGGGACGTAGAGCGTGTCTATCTGCTGGTGACGATCCACTGGGCGCCACGCAATCAGGTGCCGCGGCCCATCGCCGTCTTCCCAATGTTCATCGATGCCAACCGTGTGGTCGGAGGGCATGACACGTACGACGTCCCTCCGGGTGGTTGCGTCAGGACGTCCGAGTTCTCAATGCCCATCGGCGGGCACCTGCTAGCGGTCGGCGGGCACCTGCACGATCACGGCGTCTACCTACGGTTGGAGGACGCTGACACTGCGAGGACCGTTGTGACCGTTTCTGCAAAGCGCGACCAGAGCGGCGCCGTGCTGGGGGTGGCCCGTAAGCTTCTCGCTGTGCGCGGGCAAGGGCCCCGGCTCCGCGCCGGGCATCGCTACCGTCTCGTGGCGATGTATGACAATCCCACTCCGGATACGCTCCGGGGGGTGATGGCGTACATGGCAGGGCTGTTTGCGCCGGACGATGCGAGGCAATGGCCCGCGATCGACCCGGCGAACGACGAGTTTCGCGTGGACGTCAGGGCGTTGTCCGGGCCCGTGTATCGGCCGGGACCTCGGCATGGTGAGCCGTGCCGCGCCATTCGCGGCGCGCCGGGCGAATAGCCACCGCCGAGCCGCGAGCTTTACCGCGGACCCGTAGTGGGCGAGGATGCGCGCGCGGCAGCGCGGGCCACGACTTCAGCCTGCCACCAAGTTCCGGCGAGAAACCGAACTGCCGGCCCGAAGCGGGGTGCGGTCCACGCCCCCGTGAAGTACACCCCCGACCGCTCTGCCGCCCCCGTCCGATCCACCGAAGGCGCGCCTTGCGTGGACGCTCCCAATAGGGCGCGAGCCACCGGGTCCCGCGAGACCGACGGGCGGTAACCGGTGGCCCAAACCACACAGTCGGCGGCCACGCGACTGCCGTCCGCAAGCGTGAGTCGTACGCCGGCGCCATCGCGAAGAGCGCCGGTGACCGACCTCCACTGCGCCCGTGCGAGCGCGCCCGACACGCGACGCCGCCATTCGCGAGCCACCGTGGCTGTCTCCGTCAGGCGCTGCAGCAGCGGATGCCGGAGCGAGGGGGGCATCGCGGATAGGAAGACGGGTGAGCGCGCGTAGACGGCGACGGCAATTCGATGGTCCTGCAAGGGAAGGTTACAGAAGCGCGGCGCGTGTCGAGCGACCCACGTCACGTGCGCCCCGGCGGCCTCGAGTGCCACGACGGCCTCCGCGCCCGACTGACCTGCGCCTACGACCGCCACGCGGACGCCGGTGAACCTACCGGCCTCCCCCATGTCCGAGCTGTGCCGACTCGCATGAGGTGGGAGGACGCCAGCGCACTCCGGCACCCACGCCGCGTGGGTGAGGCCCGTCGCCACAACGACGACGTTAGCGTGTACCGCGTCGCCGACCACGGTGGTGACCTTGAGCGTCGTCCCGGCGTCGACCTGCGCCACCTGCTCGCGGGGTGACAGACCGTGGTGGGCGACGTACCAGGCTCCGTAACGGAGAAACTCTTCGCCACTCACGGGCGCTCTCAAGTCTCTTGCACCCACGCTCGACCGGAAGTCGACGATCGAGCACGACGGTCCACCGCGTGGTCCGGCGATCGCCGAGGCCTCCGCTGGCGACCGCAATATGAAGGCTGGAGGAAGTTGAGCAGCCCAGCGAGCGAGCGGCGCGCCAAACAGCGCATGGCGCACGCCCCACGCCTTCAGATGTGCAGCGACCGCCAAGCCGTAGGGGCCAGCGCCGATCACCGCTACGGCGACCCGTTCCGTGCCGCTCATCCCGCAGCGTCGAGTCGTCCGTCCACGATGTGGACACGTCGCGTCGCGAAAGATTCCAGACGAGAGTCGTGGGTCGCCACGAGCACGGCGGCGCCCCGCGTGCACGCGCACTGCGCGAGACCTTCCGCGACTACTCGCCCCGACGCCCCATCGAGGTTTCCGGTCGGCTCGTCGGCAAGCACGAGGGGCGGCCGATGAACCAGGGCGCGAGCGAGCGCGACCCGCTGCTCCTCGCCACCCGAAAGGTCAGTCGACCGCCGGTTCGCGAGGCTCGCGAGTCCCAAGTCCTCCAACAGCGTGTCGACTTCCCGCCGGGCTGCCTCGCCGGGGACGTCGGCGAGCGCCGCCATGAGGAGCACGTTTTCCCGCACGGTCAACTCTCCCAGCAAATTGGCGCGCTGGAACACGAAGCCGACCGTGCGAAGGCGGTGCTTGCGGCGCACCGCCGGCGGCGCGCCGTCGAGCGCAAGACCGCCAAGGACGACCCGACCCGCGTCCGCGCTCAGCAGGCCGGCGGCAACCGCGAGCAGGGTCGTCTTCCCGGCTCCGCTCGGCCCCTCGAGAAGCACGAGCTCTCCTGGTGAGACGGTGAGTGAGACGTCTCGGAGTGCCTGGACGGCATGCCGACCGGTGCCCCGAGTCTTGGACACGCCGTCGAGGAGCAGCGCGGTCACGGCCGGAAGGCCTCGAGCGGATCGATACGATGCAGCCGTAAGACAGGAAGGATTGCCGCGGCGACACCGAACACGACGAACACCGCGATCACCGCCACGACGTCGCTCGTCGCGAACGTGAGGGGAACCGTGGGGAGGGCGCGGTCGAGGATACGGCCGAGCGTGACGGCGAGGACCAACCCCATCACTCCACCGAGACCCAGGAGCTTCGCGGCCTGCCGCACCACACCACGCCCGACGAGCATCGCCTCGGCACCGAGCGCAAGAAGCACCGCCATTTCCGCGCGGCGGTCTTCGATCACGCTGTAGAGAAGCAGAGTCACCAGGACCGTGGCGGCCGACACGCCCAGGATGCCGATCAGCGCGAGGAGCGGGAGGAAGCCGGAGGATACCTCCCGGAGGTTGTTGGCGACGAACGCCTCGCGGGTGAACACGGCCACGTCCGGTAGCCGCTCGGTGATGGTCTGCGCGACGGAGTCGGGACGCGCGCCGGCTGCGAGCCGTACAGCCAAGAAGGAGGCTTTCCCGCCGATGCCGCTGGCCGGACCGGCCGCGGCGATGTCGCCGAACAGGAACTGCGTGGCGAGCAGGTTGGTCCGCGCCGTCAGGCCCACCACCTTCTCGGCGCGACCGTTCACCCATGCGGTATCGCCCACGCCGATGCGGAGCCGGTGTGCCGCCGCACGATCGAGCGCCACCTCGTGCAGCCCGCGCGGTGCGTGGCCGGCAGCGAACGCCGGAGGACCGCCGAGGCCATCCGGTGCGGCGTACCCAATTCCCAACAGTGTGAGGCGAGGTTGCTCAGGGCCGCGCCGCCCTTTGACAGTCAGAAAGGCGCGCACAACCGGCGCCACGGAAACCACCCCCGGGAGGGCCCGAGCCGAGTCGACGAGTTGGCTTGAGAAAAGAGAGGACGAGCGGATGAGATTGTCGGTCCCCACCGGCGCCACCCACAGATCGACGCCGGGCTGTCCGGCATACCCCGCTACGCTCTCCCGTACGCTGCGGTAGGCGGCTGCCAGCACGAGGACCAGCAGCGTGCTCGTGGCGGTTCCCGCGGTCGCGAGCCAAAAGCGCACGCGTCGACTGCGTAACGCTTTTCCGACGAGCGCGGCCATTGGACTCACGATGGCGGCTGTGCTCGGCAAGTCAAGAGGCATTGCGGGCGCTGCCACCGGGGCGCATAATGGCTCCACGGTGCTCTCTGTGCGGCGCGCGTCGAGCGCGGATGCACCGGCGCTGACCCGGCTTGCCGGTGCCTGCCCGATGGAGGGTCTGCTGACCCTCGCGGCGGTGCCCGGCCCTCGTGCGGCTGCATGGGAACGATTTGCAGGCCCGCGGGCGATCTGGGTCGTGGAGGAGGCGGGCGCTATTGTCGGCTCAGCGTCCCTCGCCCAGCGGTTCACACGGCTTGACCGCCGCTTGACCCGGTGGGGCTATTTCGGTGAGGCGCGAGTCCTGCCGTCGGCGCGACGCCGGGGAGTGGCGCTGATGCTGGCCCGCGCCGGGATCGCCGTCGAGCGGGAGACGCAGTCGCGGTTCACAGCGCTCGCCACACTGGGTGGAAACCGGGCCATGGAAGCTTTCCTCCGTCGTTGCCGCGACATCCCGCGAGTCGTTCCGCTAGCCCGTATGCGGCTCATCCAGTGGTTCGCGCTCGGCGTGCCGGCTGGCCGGTCCCAGGTCTCGACGCGGCCCGCGCGCCCCGGTGATCTGCCGGATATGCACCGCTTGCTCACCCGCTTCTGGGACGAGCGGGCGCTAGGGTCCGCCGAGGACCTCGACGGTTTCGCCACCCAATGGACCATTGACGAGTCGCTCTCCCTGGAGCACGCGGTCGTCGCGGAACGGGGCGGCAGCCTCGTGGGGTGTGGCGCCCTGTGGGACCGCCGCCCGCTGCGCCGGGAGGTCGTGTTGCGGTACCGGTTCCCGCTCTCCGTCGTCGCTCGTGGGATCCGGTGGTACGCGTCTCGGCGCGACGCCCCCCTCCTGCCGGAGACGGGGCAGCCGCTCCCGTTGGCGGCCATTCGGTATTTCGCCGCGACCGACGTCGCGGCCGGCATAGCCGTGCGCGACGCGCTGCTCACGGCCGCGCGCGAACGCGAGCTGCTCATTGTCATGCTCGGTCTCGACTCCCGAGATCCGCTAGCGGAGGTTGCGCGCGGCCGCATGCGCGTCAGTATTCCGGCGACGCTGTGGGTCGGGCAGGCCGCGCTTGAGATGCCGGACCTGACGCCGCTCCTTGGGCGACCCGCTTATGTCGACTTCAGCCTCGTCTGAGCGGGCCGGCTCGATCCGGCGAGACGCGTTCGTCTCCCTCGTGGGCCGCGTGGTGGCCACGACGGCCTATATCCTGACCAAATGGATGGCCTCCCCCTTTCTCCTTATCTCGCGCCGCGCCGGGTGGCACGGCACGTGGCCACGACGG
>DASPXO010000100.1:0-12699 GCA_035637235.1 Gemmatimonadales bacterium
CCCGCCTGCTGGCGCAGGTTGCGGGCGTTGTGGCTGTCGGTCTCCATCAGCACGACCTTCGCGCCCCCCTTCGCGAGCAGGCCGGCGTTTTCGTACCGGATGCCCAGCGCGTCGTAGCTCGGGATGTTGTCCATCGGCTCGACCAGAACGGGAACGCCGGCCGCCGCGATGTCCTTCGCGACCTGCCACCCCTCGGCCGCGCCCGCGAGAATCAACCTGAGCTTGTACTCCCGGGCGATCCGCAGGGCGGTCTCGATGTCGCTGCGCCGGTTGGCCACCGCGATCAGGGGCAGCTCGCCCCGCAGCACGGGGAGCAGCGCTTCGAGGTCCGCCGCCGGCGCGGCGAGCGGCGGCATCTGCGCGTGCGTGTAGTCGGCCCGGCGGCGGCCGTACTCCAGCGCGTCGCTGAGCACGCGGCGCAGCCGCTGGGCGATGCCGGCGCGCGAGCCGCCAGCCTCGTCCTTCACATCCTCGTTCAACCGGGCGACCACCGCGACGGGCGACTTCACCAGCATCTGCTCGATGGTCGCGCCGTCGAGGTCGATCAGGACCGCCTGCCCGCTGATCAGATGGCCGTCCGGCGCCGCGAGCGCGGTGGTGATGCCCTCGATCCGCGTCACGGGGATGAGGACCGACGCGGGGTTCAGACCCTCGGCCACGTTGAACGCGGCGGCGATGGTGTCGCTGGCCAGCGAGCCTTCCCGCGTGCCGCCCACCGCGTTGATCTCGACGAGCCCCACCTGGCTGCCGCCGTCGATCAGTCCCGGCGTCACCCACTTGCCCGTCGCGTCGATCCGCGTCGCGTCCGACGGGACCGCCACGTTCGTCCCGACGGCGGCAATCCTGCCGTCGCGCACCAGGACGGTGGCGTTGGGGATCTTGGGACCGGAGACGGGATAGGCCGTCCCACCCGTGATGGCGATGGTCTGCGCGAGGAGCAGCGCGATCATCGGTCGCTCCCGGGCGCGGCGACGTGGCCCAGCTCGAAATCGGTGCGCGGCTGGTGCGCCGGATCGTTGCGGTCGTACACCAGCCAGCCGTCGTTGTAGACCTGCAGCGCCCTCGTGTACACGGAGAACGGATCTCCCGACCACACGACGACGTCGGCCATCTTGCCCGGCTCGAGCGTGCCCACCACGGAGTCGACCCCGAGGACCCAGGCCGGGTTCGCCGTGATCCACCGGATCGTTTGGGCGCGCGTGATCGGGATCCCGGCCCGCTGGCCGTAGTACATCGCCTTGGCGGCCTCCTGGTTCAGCCGCTGGATCCCGCTCGGGCTGTCGGAGTGGATCACCGGGCGGGCCCCTGCCTGCTGCAGCAGGGCGGCGTTCTCGTGGATCCCGTCCATCGCCTCTTCCTTGAAGCCCCACCAGTCGGCCCAGACGGAGGCGGACACGCTGTCGCGGGCGAGCAGGTCCGCGATCTTGTACGCCTCCACCGCGTGGTGGAACGAGCGGATGTGGAATCCGAACTCGCGGCCGAGGTCCAGAATCTGCGCCATCTCGTCGGCGCGGTAGCAGTGGTTCTGCACGTAGATGTTGCCGCGCAGCACCTCCGCGAGCGTCTCGAGCCGCAGGTTGCGCTCGGGCGGATCCCCCTTGTGGTCCTTGTTCCAGGCGTCCCACTTGCGGCGGTATCCCTCGGCCTGGATGAACGCGCTGCGGTAGCCCGCCATGTTGCCCATGCGGGTCGACGGCCCGCTGCGGCGCCCGTACACCCGCTTCGGGTTCTCACCGCACGCCATCTTCAGGCCGTAGCGCGCGCCGGGGAACTTCATCTCCTGCACGGTGCGGGCGGGCACGAGCTTGAGAACCGCGCTCCGGCCGCCGATCAGGTTGGCCGATCCGGGCAGCGCCTGGATCGTCGTGATTCCGCCCGCGATCGCGAGCGGGATCTGCGGGTCCTGCGGCCAGAACGAGTGTTCCGCCCAGACCTCCGACGTCACCGGGTTGGTCGCCTCGTTGCCGTCGGACTCGGCGTCGGTCCCGGGGGCGGCGTACACGCCCAGGTGCGAGTGGGTATCGATCAGCCCCGGGGTGACGTACTTCCCGGTGCCGTCCACCACCACCGCGTCCGCGGGCGCCTCCACCGTCTCGCCCACCGCCACGATCCGACCGTCCTTGAACAGGATCGACCCGTTCGCGATCTCCCGGCCCGTGGCCGTCAGGACGGTCGCGTTGCGGATCAGCACCGGCGCGTTCGGGTGCCGCCGGTAAGTGGACGCATACTGCGTCCGGCTGACGCTGGTGCTCTCCGAGCCCGCGGCGGCTGCGGATGCAGGCGCGGGCTTCGCGGTCGGACGCGCGCCCGCCGCAGCGCAGCCGGCGCACAGCGCGAGCAGCAGGTGCGAGGCTCTCCGCATCACGGGGTTCCGCCTCCGGTTACTTGACGAGCTCCACGACGAACGGCTGGCCGACGAATTCGGTTTTCACGACCCGGCGCGGCGCATCCGCGCTCACGTACATCACGAACGGGACGCGCCCCCCGCTCACGTCGATGTGGTACGCCTGGAACGTGCCCGCGGGGACGGTGACGCTCTCCGGCTTCCCGACCTTGAACGTGAAGGCCTTCACCGCGCCTTCGCTCGGCGCGAAGAAGTTCACCGTGAGAGTCGTTCCCGGCGCGAGCGGGAACGCCGGCACCACGAAGGCCACGGCGTTCTCGTCCATGGTGCCGGCCGGCAGGACGGTGTCGATCTCGACCTGCTGCACGCTGCCGTCCTGCTGGGGCACGCCGCCGCGCCCCTTCGCGCGCCCGCCGGTGTAGGTCATGTGCGTCTCGGTCGTGCGCCCCTGCTGGATCGTCACCTGGTCGAGCCGTCGCGGGGACGCGTCCGCCGGATCGACCACCATGGTGGTCTGCTGCTGGAAGGCGCCGTTCCCGAGGCTGCTCTGCTCGGTGAACAGGAGCGAGTCCGGCGTCCGGCGGATCGCCGTCACGGTGGTGCCGATGGGGTTGCCCTGGACCAGCACGCGCGCGCTGTCGGTGTGCGGGGTGAGCTGCGCCGTGTCGAGCGATACCGAGCCGGCGGCCCTGGGGGCCAGGTCCGCCGGGGTGAGCGGCGTGCCGTCGCCGTCCACCATGCGCACGGGTGCGATCGTCGCCAGCCCGTCACGGACCTTGGCGGCGTCGCCCACCACGACGATCGCGAGCGCGTTGCGCCGATACAGCCGGGCTGCCGCCGCCCGCGCCTGCGCTGCGGTCACCGCGGTGAGCCGCTCGCGGTAGAGGCGGAGGTAATCATCCCCCAGGCCCAAGAGCTTCGCGTTGGCCACCTGGCTCGCGACCTGGCTCGACGTCTCGATGGTGAGCGGGAAGGATCCGATGAGAAACCCCTTCGCCGCCGCCAGCTCCGAGTCGGGGATCGCTTCGGTCCTGACCCGGTCCACCTGGCGGAGCAGCTCGGCGAGCGCGCTGTCGGTCACGTCGCTGCGCACCTCAGCGGTCGCCTGCCAGTACCCGAGGCCGCGGTGCCGGCGCAGGGCGGCGTAAGCGCCGTACGTCCAGCTCTTCTGCTCCCGCAGGATCAGAAACAGCCGCGCGTCGGCGCCACCGCCCAGCACTTGCGTCGCGACCCGGCCCGGATAATAGACCGGGTCCGTCGGCAGGATCGTCGTGTTGCCCAGGACGATGTTCGCCTGGGTGGAGCCGGGCCGGTGCACGAGCAGGATGTCCGTTCGAGTCCGCGCGGGCGGCGCGGGCCGGGTGGGCCCGGGTGCCGCCGCGCCGCGCCATCCCGCGAAGGCCTTGTCCACCAGGGACTGGACCAGGGGCACGGTGACGTCACCCGCCACGACCAGCAGCGCGTTCCCTCCGCGCAGCCCGGCCGGGCGCAGCCGCGCGGCCGCGAACTGCGTCACGTCGTCGGGCGACACGGCCTTGTAGCTCTCGGCGGTGGGGCTCTTACCGTACGGGTTCTCGCCGTAGATCTCCCGCGCGAAAAACCGCGCCGCTACGGTCGCGGGCTGGGACAGCTCGAGCGCGAGCCCGGACAGCGCCCGGGTGCGCGCGAGCTCCAGCTCGCTCGCCGGGAAGCTCGAGTGCAGCACGACGTCGCCGAGCAGGTCGAACACGAGCTCGACCTGGTCGCTCAGGGCGCCGGCCGTGATCGTCAGGAAGTCGGCGTCCGACGCCGCCGCCAGGCTGCCGCCCACCCCCTCGATCGTGGCCGCAATCTGATCGGCGGAGCGCGTCGCCGTGCCCTTGGTCAGCAGCTCCGCGACCAGGTCCGACAGCCCTTCCTTGCCGGGCGGGTCGTAGACGGCGCCGGCCCGGAAGCTCAGCGCCACCGACACGACCGGCTGCTCGTGGTGCTCCACGACCACCAGCTGCAGCCCGTTGGCGAGCGTCGCCTCCTCGAACGGCGGGAACCGGACCGGCGTGAGCGGAGTGGGCTTCGGCGGCCGGGCCGGGAACGAATCTTGGGCGGTCAGGCGGACGGGCGGACGGGCGGACAGCAACAACGCCACCGCGGTCACCGACCGCCCGACCGCCTGACCGCCTGACCGCCGCGTCATTGGGCCCCCCCCGCCGGCTTCACTACGATCACCACCGCATTGCCGGGGTCGAGATACCTCGTCGCCACGCGGCGGATGTCGTCCGCCGTGACGGCGAGGTAGCGGTCGAGGTCCGTGTTGATCTCGGTGACCGACGCATGGAACATGTCGTAGTGGTGAAGCTCCTCCGCTTTCCCCAGCGTCGTCTCACGCGCCTCGATGTAGCCGGCGCGGAAGGTGTTCCTGGCTTTCGTCAGCTCCTCCGGAGTGACGCCCATCGCGCGGATGCTGTCGAGCTGCGCCGCGACGAGCGTGTCGAGCCGCTCGACACCCACACCCTGGTTGGCGATGGCGAGTGCGACGAGCACGCCCGGCCCGCGGCGGGCGTCGAACGGATTCATGAATACCTGGGCCCCGAGCGCGGCCTTCTCGCGCCGGACGACCGTCACGTTGAGACGGGAGCTCTCGCCTTGCCCGAGGATGATCTTCAGCAGCTCGAGGGCCGGCGTGTCGGGGTGCCCGTGGGGCGCGACGCGGTAGATGCGCACCACGGCCGGGAGATTGGCGTGGACATCCTGCACCTCGCGCCGGATCGCGCCGGGCGAGAGCTTGGAGGCGCAAGTCACCGGCGCCGGGGCGGGATGGCTCGGGATCCCCGCGAAGTACTGGTTCACCAGCCGCCGCAGCTCGAGCGGCTTGAAGTCGCCCACCACGACCAGCGTCCCGTTGTTGGGCGCGTAATAGGTGTCGAAGAACGCCTGCACGTCGGCGAGCCGCGCGGCGTCCAGGTTCGCCATCGACCCGACCACCGTGTGCGCGTAGGCGAAGCACGCCGTGCTGTCGTACGGCCACGTCATCCCGTTGATGAACGCGGGCGAGTAGGGCTGGTTGTCCACTCGCAACCGCCGCTCCTCCTTCACGGTCTCGCGCTGGTTGTGGAAGTTCTCCTCGGTGATGGCGAGGGAGCGCATGCGGTCCGCCTCGAGCCACAGCGCGAGGTTGAGCCGGTTCGACGGCACCGTCTCGTAGTAGGTGGTGCGGTCCTCGGCGGTGCTGCCGTTCAGCGTGCCGCCGGCGCGCTGGATCAGCTGGAAGAACTCGCCCTTCTTCACGTGCACCGACCCCTCGAACATCATGTGCTCGAACAGGTGCGCGAAGCCGGAGCGGCCCGCGCGCTCGTTGCGCGACCCGGCGTTGTACCACAGGTCCACCGACACGATCGGCGTGGAATGGTCCACCGAGTAGATCACCCGGAGGCCGTTGGGCAGATTGAACGTCTCGTAGCCGATCTGGCCGGACTGGGCGGCGAGCGCGCGCGGGCAGGGCGCGCCGGCGACGAGGCCGAGCAGCAGCGCTGGAAGGCGGGCGAGCCGGCTCACTCCGGGGATGGCACCACCGGCCCGGTGCCGGCGAGCTGGAAGGAAAACGTCCCGTCGAGCGTCTCGCCCTTCACGACGCGCCGCGGCGCCGCGCGCGTGGCGAACACCCGGAAGCCGCCGCTCGTGAGCGGCAGGACCTCGAACCGCCCCGCGGGCACCTGGATCGTGGTGGGGGCCTCGGCCACGATGCTCAGCGTGGCCATCGAGTCGCCGAACTCGCTGTACGCCGGGACGGCGAGGGAGTCCCCGGGCGCCGCGTTCGTGACCGCGGCGGCGATGAACACGTAGTCGGACAGCACCGCGCCGGAGGGCAGGGGCTTCTTGACGGCGGTGATCCGCACGTCTCCGTTCCTCGTCCCGACCCGGCGCCGGCCCGCGATCGCACCGCGCGTCACGTCGAGGTCGTGCTCCACCATCACGGTGTCGCTCGTGGGCGAGAACAGGTCGATGTGGTGGAACGTCGAGATCGGCTCCCCGGTGAGACGGTTCAGCACCACGCGCAGGCTCTCCTCTTCGACCGGCCGGAACTCCGAGCGCGCCATGTACCGCACCTGCTGGCTCGTCTCGACCTGCCGGATCTCGTACTGCCACACCGCCCACCCCCGCTCGGCGCCGTTCAAGAAGAACACGAACGAGTCCCGCGTGGCCGGGATGGCCGTGAGGTCGAAGCGGAGAGCCTTGGAGCCAGGAGGTGCCTGCGGGCGCGCCGGGGCGGTCGCCAGGCTAGCGATCAGCGGGAAACAGACCCAGCGCATTGGTCTCGAGGATCGCCTTTCGGTGTGCGTCGCTGAGCGGGAGCGCGAGAAACTGCGCGATGTTCTCCCTCATGTCCTTCACACCCGGACTCGGCCAGTCGGTTCCCCAGAGGACCCGATCGGCCAGCTCCGGGAGACGCGGAAAGTACTCCAACAGCCGGATGGGCGGAATCCCGGACACGTCGAGCCGGACGTTGCGGTGCCGCCGCAGGACGAAGAACGCCTCCTCCATGTACAGCGGCCGGCCGCCGTGCGCCATCACGAGCCGCAGATCGGGGAAATCGATCGCGACGTCGTCGAGCTCCATCGGGTTGCCGTACTTGGAGCGGGCGCCGGGGAAGATACTGGTGCCGGTGTGGATCATCACCGGCAGCCCGCGCTCCTCGCAGCGCCGGTAGATCGCGCCGAGCGCGTCGAGGCCGTCGCTGTACGCGTTGGCGGGGAAGACCTGATGCGGCGGGTGGATCTTCACCAGCCGGATCCCGAGGTCCGCAATCCGGTCCACGTCGCCGGCCGGGTCCTTGGTGAACCGCGGGTGGACGCCGCCGTAGGGCAGCAGGCGCTCCGGATTCGCGCGCGCGTAGTTCGCCGCGAACGTGTTCGTGGCGTCGGTGAAACCCATCACATCGGGCGAAGGGTAGTTGACGAGCCCCACCCGCCAGACGCCCGCGCGGTCCATCACCTCGAGCAGCACCTTGGGGTCGTCCATCAGCTGCATGAGGAAGTCGCGGTGCGCCTCCTTGCCGCGCCACAGCACCTCGAGCACGGGCGGCTTGAGCTCGCGCCAGGGCTGGATGTGGATATGGACGTCGGTGATGCGGCTCGGGGTAGGCTCCGTCATCCCCAGGTATAGAACCCCTTTCCCGTCTTCTTCCCCAGCTCGCCCTTCGCGACCTTGTCCCGCAGGATCTTGGGCGGCTCGAACTGCGGTTCCTCGAGCGCGCGGTACAGGTACTCCGCGATGGCGAGCCGCACGTCCAGGCCGACCAGGTCGGTGAGCTTGAGCGGTCCCATCGGGTGGTTGTAGCCCAGCTCCATCGCCTTGTCGATGTCCTCGGCCGAGGCGACGTCCTGCTCGAGCATCCGCATCGCCTCGAGCCCCAGCGCCAGGCCGAGCCGGCTGGACGCGAACCCCGGCGAGTCTCGCACGACGATCGGCTCCTTGCCGAGCGCGCGCGCGAACGCGACCGCCCGCTCGACGGCCGCCCGGTCCGTTCGCGGGTGCGTGACCACTTCGACGAGCTTCATCGCGTGCACCGGGTTGAAGAAGTGCATCCCGACGACCCGCCCGGGCTCGCGCACCGCGGAGGCGATCGCTTCGACCGAGAGGGCCGACGTGTTGGTGGCGAGCAGCGCGCCGGCCGGCGCCGCGCGCTCGACGTCCGCGAACACGCGTCGCTTCGCCGCGAGGTCTTCCACCACCGCCTCGATCACGACATCCGCGTCTCGCACGGCGGAAGCGAGCACGGGATCGGTGCCGAGGCGGTGCTGGACCGCGGCACGGTCCGCGTCGGTGAGCTTGCCGCGCTGCACGCCGCCCGCGAGCAGCTCGCCGACCCGCTGCAACGCCAGGGGGAGCGCTTCGGGCCGGCTGTCCGACAGGGTGACGCGGCAGCCGGCGAGCGCCGCGGCGTACGCGATGCCGTGGCCCATCGTGCCGGCGCCGACCACCGCCACCTGGCCGGCGCTCACGCCGCGAGCGCGTCGACGGTGCGCCGGCCGACGTCGGGGAGGTTGGTGCAGATCCCGTCCACGCCCAGCTCGAGGAGGCCGCGCATCTCCGCGGCATCGTCCACCGTCCAGACGAGGATCTGCATCCCGGCGCCGTGCAGCGTGTCGACCAGGGCTTTGTCGACGAGCCGCCGCTCCTGCCACAGGATCGTCGCCCCCGCGTCCTCGAGCGCCGCGAGGGGCTTCACCAGGTAGGACGAGCTCAGCACGCCACACCGCAGGCCGGGGCGCTCGAGGCCGAGCCGCCGCACGATGCGGTGGTCGAAGCCATGGACCGCGTACCCGGAGGGGTTGGGGCCGCCGGCCAGGACGTCGAACAGGCGGTCGTCGAACCGGGGCGCCAGGGATTTCACCTCGACGAACACCTGGAGCTTCGGCCCGGCCGCCACGAGCGCCTCGGCCAGCGTGGGGATCGGCTCGCCGTTCGGGAGCCGGAGCTCGCGCACCCGTTGCGCCGCGAGGTGGGGGATGTGGTGGAGGGCGCCGACCGTCTCGTCGTGGTGAACGAACAGGGCGCCGTCCGCCGTGGCGTGGACGTCGAGCTCCACGGCGTCGGCGCCCAGCGCGCCCGCTGCGCGAAACGCCGCGAGCGAGTTCTCCACCTCGCGGGCCGATGCGCCGCGGTGCGCGATGACGAGCGCCTGGCTCACTTCAACAGGCTGTCCGCCTTCTTCGGCTCGATCCAGTCCGGCTCCTTCTCGATGGCGTGCACGATCGCATAGTGCTCGGGCTGAGGCAGCACCGTCTTCAGGTATTCCTGGTAGCGCTGCCGGTCGTCCATCGGCTCGCCTTCCACCGTGTACATCTTGTGGGCGTGCATCCCGATCTTGCGGTTGAACTTGATGTCGGGAACCTTGATCTGCCGCTCGCGCTCCGGGATGAACAGGTTGAGCCGCTCGACGAGCTTCGTGATCTCCTGCCGGTACAGCTCACGGCTGTGTTCGTTCAGTTTGGCCTTGTCGGCCTCGGTGGCGTTCTCCCGCTCGTCGTAGCGCCCCTTCAGCCCCCAGACGTACGCCCAGTGCGCCGACGAAGAGTCGTCCGTGCCGAACAGGTCGAACGCGGTGGGGACCCACTTATAGAAGAAGCGCTGCATCACCTCCGGCGGCATCTTGCCGGCCTTGACGATCCGCAGGAGGCCGTTGTTCCCCGTGCCCAGGTGGAACGATTCCTCCTTGAGCATCGGGTTCATGGAGCGCGACAGCGGGTCGAACGCCGAAACGGAGAGCATCGTGAGCTGGAACTTGCCGTCCCGGTCGATGAACTGGGTGTAGGTGAAGAAGTCGAGCCAGTTGTCGACCAGCTCGTTGAAGGAGCCGAGCAGCCGCTCGCCCTCGTCGGCGCGGCGCTCCAGCAGCTTCGCCGCCTCGCGTTTGCCTTCATCGCCGAAGTGACGGCACAGCAGGTACGACATCTGCCAGCCGTGCCGCATCTCCTCGGTCATCACGCGCATCAGCGAGAGCAGGTCGTAGTCCGAGGGCGCATGCGTCAGCAGGTTGCGCTGCTGCTCCACCGAGGCGAACTCCGTGTCGCCCTGGTACACGATAAGGTTGAGCAGCGCGTCGCGGATCCGCTGGTCGGGGATGTGCATGACGGTCGGCCACTTGCGCTGGCCTTTGTAGTGTCCGAACTCGATGTGGGGCACCTCCTGCTCCCCGAACTTCGCGTCGAACTTGAAGTCGCGCAGCTCGCCCTGGGGCAGGCCGATCGAGTCCTGCCAGTAGCGGAAAAAGTCGATCCATTCGTCGAAGTTGTGCAGCTTGCGGACCATCAGTGGCTCCTCTTGGACGCCGCCGCCCCGATGCGCTCCCGCGCTTCGGGAATGGCGAACAGTTCGTTCTGCTGCGCGATCTCGAGATCGAGCATCGACGCGAGCGAGGTCACTTCGCTCAGGTACAGCGCTTCCTTGGCGCGGCGCACCGCCGCCGCCGGCTGTGCCGCCCACAGCTCGGCGAGGCGGCGGGCCTCCGCCGTGAGCCCGGCGTGCGGCACCACCCGGTCGAACAGGCCCAGCGCCAGCGCCTCGTCCGCCGGGACCATCCGGGCGCTCCACACCAGCTCGAGCGCCTTGGACGGCCCCACGAGGCGGGGCAGGAAGAAGCTCCCACCCCAGTCGGGCACGAGTCCCAGCCGGTGGAACACCTGCCCGATCGACGCGTGATCGGACGCGATGCGGTAGTCGCACGCGAGGGCCAGGTTCGCCCCGCCCCCGGCCGCGGGCCCGTTCACGACCGCCAGGACCGGCTTCGGGGCCGAGCGGATGGCGAGCACCACGTCCTTGCCGGCCGCCACGAGCGCCGGCAGGTCCGTCGCGAGCACGTCCAGATCCGCCCCCGCCGAGAAGGCGCGGCCCGCCCCGGTGATGACAATGACCCGCACCGCCTCGCTGCGCGTGAGCAGCGCCAGCGCCTCCACCAGGTCCCGGCACATCTCGCGGTCGAAGGCGTTCAACTTTTCGGGACGGTTCAAGGTCACCGTCCCGATCCCACCGGCGATCTCCACCAGCACCCGCTCGTAGGCCGCCATTAGACGCGCTCCACGACCATCGCGATCCCCTGACCCACACCGATGCACATAGTCACCAAACCGTAGCACGAATTCGTCCGGCGTAATGCGTGGACCATAGTCGTGAGCATCCGCGCTCCGGTCGCGCCGAGCGGATGGCCGAGGGCGATTGCACCGCCGTAAATGTTCACGCGCTGCGCGTCGAGCTTGAGCTCGCGGATGCAGGCGATCGCCTGCGCCGCGAACGCCTCGTTGAGCTCCACCAGATCGATCTGATCGATCGTCAGACCCGAGCGCTTCAGCACCTTGTGCGTCGCCGGAATGGGCCCCAATCCCATGCAGCTGGGATCGACGCCCGCCACTGCCGTGGCCACTACCCGCGCGAGAGGTTTCAGTCCGCCCGACCGCCCGACCGCCTGACCGCCCGTGGCCATCAGTCCGCCCGTCCGCCCGTCCGCCCGTCCGCCCGTAACCGCCTGACCGCCCGTGACCAGCAGCGCCGCCGCCCCGTCGTTGATGCCGCTCGAGCTCGCTGCCGTGACGCTGCCGTCCTTGCGGAACGCCGGCTTGAGCCGCGCGACCGCCTCGAGGGTCGTCCCCGATCGCGGGTACTCGTCCTTTGCAAACGTCGAGCCATCGGGCAGGCGCACCGGCACGGTTTCATCCGTGAACACGCACTGTTTGAGTGCCTGCTCGGCGCGCCGCTGGCTCTCCACGGCGAACGCATCCTGCTCGGTGCGGCCGATCCTGTAGCGCTCGGCCACCACCTCCGCCGTCTCGCCGAGCGAGATCGTCCATTCCTTCTTCAGGCGCGGGTTGGTGAACCGCCAGCCCACGGTCGTGTCCGCGACCTCCGGCGGCCGGCGGCTCCACGGATCCCCGGACTTGAGCATGACGTACGGCGCCCGCGTCATGCTCTCGACGCCGCCGGCGATGAACACGTCGCCCTCACCGGCCTTGACCGCCTGCGCCGCGCTCGCCACGGCCTGCAGCCCCGACCCGCACAACCGGTTCACGGTCTGTCCCGGGACCTCCACCGGCAGCCCGGCGAGCAACAGCGCCATGCGCGCGACGTTGCGGTTGTCCTCGCCCGCCTGGTTGGTGCAGCCGAGGATCACGTCGTCGATCGTGAGCGGATCGACCCCCGTTCGCTCGACCACGGCCCTGATCGGGATTGCGGCAAGATCGTCCGCCCGCACCCGTGCCAAAGCCCCCCCATGTTTGCCGACGGGGGTGCGGAGCGCTGCACAGATGTACGCGTCCCGGGCCATCACCCCACCCCAATGCGGAATGCGGAATTCGGAATGCGGAATTGACGGGAAAGGTCGCTCACCGAGCGACGCCCCCACTGACATTCCGCAATCCGCAATCCGCATTGATCACAGGCCCACCCACACCGTCTTGGTCTCGGTGTAGTTGTCCAGCGCTTCCCGTCCCAGGTCCCGCCCGAACCCCGAGAATTTGTAGCCGCCGAACGGCGCGGCGGGATCGTAGGAGTTGTAGGTGTTCACCCACACCGTCCCCGCTTTGATCGCGCGGGCCACGCGGTGCGCCTTCTGGACGTCCCGCGTCCAGATTCCGGCGGCGAGGCCGTAGCGCGAGCGGTTGGCGAGACGAATGCCGTCCTCCTCGTTCTCGAACGTCAGCACGGCGAGCACCGGGCCGAAGATCTCCTCGTCCACGATCTTCATCCCCGGCTGCGCGTCGTCGAAGACGGTCGCCTCGACGTAGTAGCCCTTGCCGTTCACCTTGGCCGGATTCCCGCCCGCGACGAGGCGCGCGCCTTCCTTCTTACCGGCCGCGATGTAGGAGAGGACCGTTTCCTGCTGCCGC
>DASPXO010000101.1:0-2530 GCA_035637235.1 Gemmatimonadales bacterium
CGCAGCGCGCGCTGCTCGTGGGCGATGAGGCGCTGCACGTCGGCGAGCCGGTCGCGGGCCAGCTCGGGCTCGGTGCGCACCAGCCAGCGAATCGTTTCCAGCTTCAGGGCGGCGCCGGCGAGCGACTGGAGGACGCCGTCGTGGAGGTTGCGGGACACGCGCATGCGCTCCTCGGCCACGGCGGCCTGCTGGACGCGGCGGGACAGGAGCAGGTGGTCCAGCGATGCCGCGACCTGGCGGGCGACGACCTCGCCCAGCATGAGGTCGTCGGCCGTGAGGGATCGCTTGTCCAGCGCGAGCAGGCGCCCGTCGAAGCAGTCGCCCGGCACCCGTAGCGAGAGCACGGACGTCATGGCAAACCGAGCCCGCAGCGCGGGATCGAGCGGTGCGCCGCGCCACTCCTCGAGCCCTGCGGGTGCGGTGCGCAGCACGAACGGGAGCCGCGCTCGGACATCCCGACACAGGAAATCGGCTTGGGCCAGCGGCTCGGGCGTCGGGAACGGGAAGGTGTCCGGGGGCTCGCGCCACGAGCGGAACTCGTCGGGGCCGGCCCACAGGGCGAGCTCCAGCCAGGGCTCGTCGGCGTCCTCCCACAAGAGGAGCACCCGCGGTGCGTCGAGCACCCGCGCCGCGCTCTCGAGCATCTCTCGCAGCGCGGCCGCCGGCCGCGGCGGCAGCGCGCGCGGCCAGGCAGCGAGGCGCGCCATGTCGCGGCGCCGGCGGTCCTCGTACGCGCCCAGGAACGCGAGCAGGCTCGCGAGCACCACGAGGTACACGCTGCTGATCAGGAACCGGTCGAGGTCGACGCCCGGGTCCCGCACCACCTTCGCCTGGTACAGGCCCATCGCGTTGAAGGCCACGAAGATCGCCGCCGCCGTCCACAGCGCGCCGCGCCATTGCCAGCGGACCGTGGCCGCGACCAGGGCAAAGGCGAAGTAGGAGAACACGGGACTGGCGGGGCCGTCGGTGAGGTACAGGAAGACCGTAAAGAGCGCGAGATCCACCACATGAATGACCACGCTCAGGCGGAGGCGGGGCGCGGGCGTAAGCCACGCGATCAGCGCGAGCCCCAACGCGTACAGCGCATATCCCGCGAGCAGGCCGTAGGTGATCTGCGCGTACCTGACCTGTGTGGCGGGGTCGAGCCGGACCGCAAGGAGTGAGCAAACCGCCAGGACGAGCCGGCCGGTCGCAATCAGACGCAGGGCGCGGACCCGATGGGTATGCGTCCCGCCTGCCAGGCGACCGACGTCGGTTGCCGGGCCGCGTGCTAGGGCGTCCTCCGGGGCGGCTCGCAAAGTATGTCGTGATGAGATGGCTTCGGTGGGATTCTAGGGGACAGCTGTCGCACCGGTGCCACACACAACGAACCCGAAGATAGCCGCCGTCCGGAGGCGGGGATAGGGCGAACGATATAGGGACTCTGTCGTTCGGGTTACATCCATCCGATTCAACTAACTGCTTTGACGACAATGTGATGGGTGGAAAGTGGTAAACCCGGGCCTTCTCTGTCGAGGCGTCCTCACGCACGTGTACCCCTCATCCGGTCGGCCAGACGGCCCTCCGTCAACCGGCACAGCGCTCTCCATCGTCCCCTGGATAGTGCGCCCTCGTGCGCGGCGGCACTCTGTATGGCCGCGAGCGACGTCTTGTGATGTGGGTCACCTGGACGTGATCGCCTGCGCATCGACCGCATGGAGGTTTGGCCGTGAAGCGCACCGTTATCTCTCGACTGATCCTGACCACGCTGCTCGTTCTGGTTGCCTGTGACAGGGAGCGCGAGAGACGACTCGTGGGACCTTCCGCAGCCACCGGAGACTTGTCCCCGACGGCGAATCTCGACCAGTGTGCCAACGGTGGAGTCGGCAGTGCTCCCGTCGCCTGTACGACCGGCGGCCCCGGCGGCGCTTGGGTGAACGGGAACTTGAATGCCAGCAAGGCCCACTACCTTGAAGGCCAGTCGGTCCCGTACCGCCTCAGGATGGACAACGTAGCGACGGCGGGCTCCCATACCGTCACGATCGAATGGGACGTCACGAAGGGTGGCAAGCACGCGCTCGATTACCTGACGAGCTTCGATCGCACGGAGTCCAGCGCTGATCCGTGTGCCGACGTGTCTGGGTGCAGCCTCGCAGGTCCGAAGTCCACCTACGCCATCCCCGTGGATGCGAACGTCACTAAGGGTCAAAACGGCTCGGACGACGCTCCGGCCGGACCTACGGGCGGCGACGACATCGCCCAGGTCCCGGGCGTGTTCACGCTCTTCAACGGCACGATCACATCCGTGTCGGCATACACGACGAGCGGCACCCTGACCGGGGACGCATCGACGCGGATCACCATCACTTTCACCGCTACCGCGTCCAGTCCCGTTCTGGCGTGGGGCGGTCACATCGCAGCGCGCTTCGACTGGGGCACCGGCAACTCCGCCATCGCGATCGACGGCTCGCCGTATCACATGGCGCTCGTCGACATCGACGGTAAGGGCGGCAACCAGGATCACCAGCTCTCGTCGGACGCGGTCATCTTT
>DASPXO010000102.1:0-3172 GCA_035637235.1 Gemmatimonadales bacterium
TCAGCCGCGACTCCTGGGCGGTAGGATCGTCGCGACGACTGCGGTCGTCCACTCGCCGTGGTTGCTCCGGTACGTCCCGCGCATCCACAGGAGCGCGGTCCGAGGATCCTTCCACTTGGGCACGATCGGCCGCAGGTTGTCCACGGTCGAGTTGGCGGTGATCGGCTCCCACCGCCAGGTCGCGCCGAAGTCCCGCCCCGTGCCCCGGTACAGCTCGCGGTGGCGGCGGCCATCGGCACGACTCACGAGCGGCGCACCCGTGACGGGGTCCGCGTCGGTGGAGATGTAGACGACGTCGGGGTCGTTGGGATCGAGGGCGGCGAGGCCCGTGTAGTCGTCCTCCCCCGGATAGAGCCGGGTCCCCGCGTACGCGATTTCGTGCACGCGCCACGCCGATCCGTCCCAGCGTCCGTACAGGAAGCGGTGGTCCATGCCCCCCTGGCCGCGCGGGAGGCCGCGGCCGTCCTTCTGGACCGAGAACACCACGTACGGCCGTTGCGCATGGTCCAGCTCCAGGTCGATCACCCAGCCCACGTTGTCGGGATCTCCCTGAAAGACCTTCGTCAGGTCCCAGGCGTTGATGTCCACGTTCACGCTCTGGCTGAGCGTGCCGCGGCGCGTTCCGTCGGACAGGTAAATGCCCCCGTCCTTCACGAAGCCGTGATAGATGCTGTTGTCGTAGTTCCGCGGATGATCTTCCGTCATGACGAAGTGGATCGTGCCGGCGCCGTCGAAGGCGTACTTGAGATAGGGGCTGTAGCCGTCGCGGCCGTGCGCCAGCCGGCCGCCGTACCGCCAGGTGCGGCCGGAGTCGTCGGAGTACATGTAGTTGGGGTCGAGATCGACGCCGCGGAAGAAGTTCACGATGCGTCCCGACGACAGGCGGAACAGGTTGGAGTACGTGACGTTGTTGCCGCGCAGCGGGCCCGCCTCCTGTCCCGGCGTCTCGAATTGGGAGGTGGGCCCCCACACCAGGGGATCGTGCGGCTCCGAGAACCGGTAGTAGACGCGGCGCTCCACTCCGTGCTGCGTGTACACCGCGAGATAGCGGCCGTCCGGGAGCGGGAGGAACGCGGGGTTGTCGTGGTCGTCCTGCTGCAGATGGCGGTGCAGCACCGTCCGCCGGGTCGCGCCCGAGGCAAGGTCGTAGACGGACACCTCGACGTTGCCCCAGTCGGGGTCGCGGTCGTTGCGATAGTCGCCGACGGCGCGGACGGAACCCACGATGAGCTTGCCCTCGTCCACGATCGCCCGCTCGTCCATGAACCAGGACCACGCGCCGTTGTCGTTCAGCTGGACCAGGGTCCCCGCCACGTAGTTCGGGGGCAGGTCCGGGGCGGGGGAGGGGGTGGGGGCGCGCGTCGCGTGCGACGCGAGGAGACAGACGATCCAGAGCTTGCGCATGCTTCCCCTAATCCCGCGCCTCGAGCGTGATCTCCAGCTTGGTCACGGACGCCGGGGCGAAGGAATAGACGAGCGGCGAGCCACGCGTCGCGACGTCGGCCGCTGCGGGCGTCACGACGTTGGGGTGCTCGAACGAGTTCACGTCGTGCACGCTCCGCGCCGCGAGCGTCGTGGCGCGCACCGACGCGATCGCGCCGCCGCGCACGACGATCTCCGCTTCGCGCGGCGCGGCGAGCGCCGGGTTGGTCACCGTCAGGCTCAGCCGCCGGTCGCGGAGCGATGCCGAGCCGGCGAGGCCCCACAGCTCCTGCGCCGTCCCCTGCTTGCCGGTCCACGACACCCGCGGCGCCGCCCAGACGGTCCGGACCGCCCGCGCCCCCTGGTGGCTCGCGTACATGGCGAAGACGTGGTAGCTCGGCGTCACGACGAACTGGTCGCCGTGCGCGAAGAACAGCGAGTGGATGCAGTTGACAAGCTGCGCCACGTTCGCCATGGCGACCTTGTCCGCATGGCGGTTGAACGTGTCGAGCGTGAGGCCCGCGACCACGGCGTCGCGCATGGTCGATTGCGACTCGAACAGGTGGCTGGGGTCGACCAGTGGCGCCGTGCGGTGCCAGGCGCCCCACTCATCCACCGCCAGCTTGACGCGGTGCTCGCGGTCGGCCTGGCGCATCACCTGCCAGTGCGCCGTGATGAGCGATTCCATGCGGTCGGCGCTGGCGAGCAGGTCGTACCACCCGCGCTCGTCGAACGCCACCGCGTCCGCGCCCGCGTCGTCGGCGCTCGAGTAGTGGTGCAACGCCCAGCCCCACAGCCGATCCAAGCTACGGCGCTCGGCGAGCGCCTCGAAGAAGCGCCGCGTCCACTCCACGTCGCCCCCGTTCGGCCCCGATCCGATGAACGCGAGGTCCACCCCGTACCGGGGCACCGCCCACGTGACGAAGCGGCGATACTCGGCGGCGTACTCCTCCGGCCGGAAGTTGCCCCCACACCCCCACGCCTCGTTGCCGATCCCCCAGTAGCGCACGCCGAACGGCTCCCGATCGCCGGCCGCGGCGCGCAGCTCAGCCCCCGTCGTGCTGCCGGCCGGGGAGTTGCAGTATTCGAGCCATTCCACGAACGCGCGGGCGGCGAGCGAGCGCACGTTCACGGCGAGGTACGGCTGCGCGCCCGCCAGCCGGCAGAAGCGCAGGAACTCGGTGGTGCCGAACTCGTTGGGGTCGTACTTCGCGGGCACGAGCCCGAGCCCCCGGAAGGCGGCGTCGTCGGCCCAGAAGTTCGTGCGCCGGGGACGGCGGGCGCGCGGGCCCACGCCGTCGCGCCAATCGTAGGAATCGGCGAAGCAGCCGCCGGGCCAACGCACGACGCTCGGGTGGATCGCCCGGAGCGCGTCCACCAGCGCGCGGCGCACGCCGCCCACGTTCGCCACCTTCGAGCCTTCACCCACCCAGACGCCGTCGTAGACGACGCCACCCAGGTGCTCTACGAAATGGCCGTACAGCTCGGGCGCGACCGTGCCGATCGGCTCGTCGAGCAATACTTCGATGCGCGAGTCGGCGAGGCGGGAGCGCCGGCGGCCGCCGAGCAGGACGAGACCGGCGGCTGCCGTCGTGGCGACGAACTCGCGCCTCGTCGGAAGCGCCCTACCGCTCGGCGTCGCCACGAATCATCCGCAACGCGAATACCGTCGCGATCTGGCTCCCTGCCTCCGCCTGGAAGCGCACCGTCACCCTGCTCCGGCCACGAACGAGCTCCCGGGCGACGGGAT
>DASPXO010000103.1:0-12161 GCA_035637235.1 Gemmatimonadales bacterium
AGCCAGAGCAACGAGAGACGGTCCGCGCGGTAGCCGAGATCGATTCGCAACAGCCGGTCGAGGCTGCGCGCCAGGAGCCCGGCGCCAGCCAGCACGACGACGGCCAGAGCGACCTGTACCGCAACGAACCAGCGCCGCACGCGTTTGCGCGCCCTGGTCTCGCTGCCCGACCGCGCGTCGATGCGGAGTGGGGAGGCAAGACTTGTCTGGGCAGCGGCGAGCGCGGGGAGCACCCCCACCAGCACGACCGCGAGCAGGGTCACACCGACTGCCGCCGCCAGAGGTGCATTCCCCAGGCGAATGAGGTCGGTGCGAGGAAGGCCGGCGGGCTCCAGCGCCACGAGCATGCGGAGCAACGCCACCGCCATGAAGAAACCGAGCGAGCCTCCGACGATGGCGAGCGTCCCGGTCTCGATCAGCAGGAGACGCGCGATGTCGCGGGCGGTGGCGCCGAGTGAACGGCGGACCGCAAGCTCATGCGTCCGCGTCGCCACGCGGAGCAGGACCAGGCTGCCAACGTTGACGCAGGCCAGCACGAGGAGCAGCGCCACCGCTGCCGTGAGCACCTGGAGGACTGGTCGCACATCCCCGAGGACAGCCTGCGAGAACGTGCGGATCCGGGCTCCAGCCACCACCTCCCGGTCGCGGGCGTGTTGCTTCCGGTACATCTCCCGCATGGTCGAGAGGAACTCGGCCCGCGCCGCCGCGGGCGTGGCAGTCGGAGCGAGGCGGGCGACGACGTCGAGCCCACCGCCATACACCAAGGGGCTCCAATACTCTGCGCCGGCGGGGTACGCGAGTCCGGCGGGCGCGACACCCACGATCGTGTAGCGCCGCCGGGTATACGGATTCGTCAGTTGGCGTCCCAGCACAGCGGAGTCGCCGGCGAAGCGCCGCTGCCACGTGTCGTAGCTCACCACCAGCACCGAGGGCTCGGTGAGGGATTCGTCCTCCGATCGAAACAACCGGCCGAGCGCCGGGCGAGCGCCGAGTACATCGAAGAAGTTCCCCGTGACCCACGCCGCCCGGAGCACGAGCGAGCGATCGCCGTCCAACAGCACAAAGCCGAACGCACCCTGGTGCGCCTCGCCAGCGATGGCAGACATCGTGTGGCTTTCGCGCCGCAGCTCGTCCAACTCCGTGGGCGCCACCACGAGATCAACCCCACGCGGGTCAACGATGCGTGGCAGGACGATCCGTTCCTGGTCGCGGACCGGGAGCGGGCGAAGCAGGACCGTGTCGGCCACGGTGAACATCGCGACCGCCATCCCGATGCCGAGACCAAGGATCAGCACCGCCGTCGCAGTAAACGTTGGCGAGCGGCGCAAGGCCCGAAGGGCGACGCGGAGGTCATTCATAGCGAAGGGCCACCATCGGATCCACCTTTGTCGCCCGGCGTGCCGGGACCCACGTCGCCAGCAGCGCCACGGCGACCAGCAGCAACGCCGTCGCCACGAACGTCGTCGCGTCCCTCGGCGCCACCTCGAACAGCAAGGCGCTGAGCGCCCGCGTGACGCCGAGCGCCACGAGCAGCCCCAACCCGACGCCCGCCGCCACGCGGCGCAGGCTCTCTGCCATCAGTAGCCCGACCACGTCCGCACCTCGCGCCCCCAGCGCCATCCGGATGCCGAGCTCCCGCGTCCGCTGGGTCACCGCGTACGCGGTGACGCCGTAGATGCCGACCAGCGCAAGCCCGACCGCGAGCAGGGCAAAGATTGTGAGCAGGGTCGTGTTGAAGCGCCGCGCGGCGGTCTGGCGGCCGATCAGCTGCTCGAGGCTCACGATGTCCCCGATCGATTGCTCCGGATCAGCCTGATGCACCGCGTCGCGGATCGCGCCCACGAGCTGAAGCGGGCGCCCATTGCCTGATCGGAGAGCCACCCATATCTCCCGCGTCTCGGATTGCTGCGATGCCGGCGAGTAGATCTCAGGCTGGGGCCTGGCATCAAGCGAGGCCGAGCGCAGGTTGTCGATCAGGCCCACGATCGTGATTGGCGCTCCGGGTCCCCGCGGCCCGCCGATGGTGAGCTGCCGGCCGATTGGATCCTGGCCCGGCCAGAGCTGATCCGCCGTCGCCCGGTTGATCACCGCGACGCGTGGCGCACCGGTACGATCCTGCGCCGTGAAGCTACGACCCCGCCGGATAGGGATCCGGAAAGTCGTGAAGTAGTCCGGGGAGATGTCGGAGGACCGCAGTATCATGACCGGCTCGGGATAGTCCGGCCGGACCGTGCGCGGATCGAAGGCGATCATGAACATGTTGCCACTCAACGGCAGCGTGCTCGCGAGGCTGGCCGATTGGACGCCCGGGTGCGCCTGCAGCGTCGCGAGCATGTTCTCGAAGAACCGCGTCTGTTGCGCGCCCGCGGGATAGCGCGCGGGCGTGAGGCGAATGCGGGCCGCTAGCACGTCGCGCGTGTCGAATCCGGGATTCACGTTGTTCAGCCGGATGAAGCTCCGCACCAGCAGGCCCGCTCCCACGAGCAGCACCAGGGCGAGGGTCACCTCGCTCACGACGAGCGTGCTCTGCAATCGCCGGCGCCCACCGGTTGCGCCCGGGGCATCCTCCCGCAGCGATTGCTCGATGCCGGGCGCCGAGGCCCGCCACGCGGGCAGGAGACCGAACGCCACGCCCGTCATGACGGCCAGACCGAGGCTGAAGCCCAGAACGCGGCCGTCGAGTCCAATTTCGGTTGTCCGCGGAAGCGCGTGCGGCCACACAGCGAGGAGGGCATCGAGTCCCCCGGTGGCCAGGACGACTCCGACGACTCCCGCGGCGAGCGCGAGCAGCGTGCTTTCTGTAAGCAGCTGCCGGACGAGCCGCCCGCGTCCGGCGCCGAGCGCGCGTCGAACCGCCATCTCACGGCGGCGCGCGGTGGCGCGGGCCAACAGCAGGTTGGCCCCGTTGGCGCATGCGATCAACAGCACCAGGCCGACGGCGCCGAGCAGAATGAGCAGCGGCCGGCGAACATCGCCGATCGCAACGTCCCGCAGCAGGGTGACGTCGAAGCCGGTGTCGAGAATCGATCGGCCACCGGCGGAAGGGGCGCCTCCGCCCGGGCTGGCCTGGCCCGTCACGCTCAACTGCCGCCCGGCGCCGCTACTCCCAGAGTCGCTGGCGCTGAGACGCGCTGCGAGCAGCTTGACGTCGCCGACCACACGCTCCATGGAGACACCCGGCGCCAGGCGCGCTACGGCGTTGAGGAAATGCACCCCGCGGTCCGTCTCGACTTGCGGATTCTGCGACAGGAACTCCCCCATCGGCGTCCACACCTGCACGTCTTCATTGGGGAACTGAAACCACGTGGGCATCACGCCGACCACAGTGAAACTGCGACCGTCGAGCGAGATCGACTTGCCCAAAATGCCGGGATCGCGCCCGAAATTCGTGACCCACAGTCCGTGGCTCAACAGCGCGAGCGGGTTGCGCTCCTCGGCGGCCGCGAAGCCGTGGCCGAGCTCGGGGTGCACGTGGAGCACATCGAACAGGTCCGCCGTGACCGCGCCGGCCTGGACTTCGCGCGGGTCTCCTGCGCCCGTCAAGTTGTGACGCTGCGTCCTCACGGCCGCGACGCCGGTGAAGTCCTGCGAAAGCGCCCGCAGGTCGTGGAGGTCCGGGAAGGACACGCCAAACCGCACGCCGCGGAACCCGGTGGACATGATCTGGACGAGCCGGTCCGATCCGGGGTACGGCAGCGGCTTGAGCAGCACGGCGTTGACCGCGCTGAAGATCGCCGTATTGGCGCCGATGCCGAGCGCGAGCGTGAGCACGGCGACGAGCGTGAAGCCGGGGCTCTTGGCGAGCGTGCGGACGGCGTAGCGGAGGTCTTGGAGCACTGTATCCATCTCGGTCTCCGATGTCCTGGTGTCAGGTGTCAGGTGCCGGGTGCCGGGTGTCGGGTGTCAGGGGAACACCCCGACACCTGACACCCGGCACCCGACACCTATTCGTATCGCAACGCCACCATCGGGTCCACGCGCGCGGCGCGGCGCGCCGGAGCAGCCATCGCGAGCAGCGCGACGCCGACCAGTACCAGCGGCACGATGGCGAACGTCAGCGGGTCCACCGGGTGCACGCCGTAGAGGAGCTTGCCCAGTGCCCCCGCGGCGAGCCCCGCGGCCATACCGCCCAGCGCGACGCCGATGAGCGTCAGCCGCAGGCCGCCGCCGAGCACCGTGCGGAGCACGTCGGCGGGCCGGGCACCAAGCGCTACGCGCACGCCGATCTCGCGCGTGCGCTGGCCGACGGTGTACGACAGCACGCCGTAGATCCCCACCGCGGCCAGCGTGATCGCCAGCGCCGCGAACAGGCTCAGCACGAACGCCGGGTAGCGACGGTCCGCCATCGTCTCGGCGACGTGGTGGTACATCGTCACCGCGTCGGCGACCGGGACGCCCTTGTCCATCTCGGAGACGGCCGCACGGACCATGCGGGTCAGTGTCGCAGGCGGGAGCGTGCTGCGCAGGACGAGGCTCATGCTGCTCTGCTGCGACTCCTGCGCGAACGGGTAGAACAGCGTCGGCTCGAACGCGGCGTCGAGCCCGTCGTGACGCGAATCGGTCACGACGCCGACGATCTCGACCGAAGCGGTTGGGTGCCACCACTCGACCTTGACATGCTGGCCGATCGGGTCTTCGTCTGGCCACAGCTTGTGCGCCATAGCGTCGCTGATGACCGCCACCGGCGCGCTGCCGATCCGGTCGGTCGTCGCGAGCGAGCGGCCCCGCTTGAGCGGGATGCGCATCGCGTCGAAGTAGCCCGGGTCCACGAGGCGGATCGCGGCCGTGGGCGCCTCGCCGGGGGCGGGCTTGGGGCGCCCGACCACGGTCAGCGACGTCACCGCGTTCCCCGGCGTCATCGGCAGCCAGCTGATCATCCCCGCCGACCGCACGCCCGGCATGTTGCGAACGCGCTCGAGCAGGCGCTGGTAGAAGGCGACGCGACGCAGGCTGTCGGAGTAGGTCGGGCGTGGCTGCGTGATGGTCATCGCCGATATGTCGGCTGGATCGAAGCCGGGGTCGACGGCGATCAGTTGGCGCAGGGAGCGCACCAGCAGCCCGGCGCCGACCAGCAGCACGATTGCCAGCGACATCTGCGCGATGACGAGCGCGCCGCGCAGCCGCGCGGCAGGTACCCCTGCCGTCGTGCGCGTCGTGGCGGCGTGCAGGTCCTGGATCGCGGCACCCGAACGGCTCAACGCCGCGGGCAGGCCAAACAGCACGCCAGCGGCCATGGACACGAGCGCCGTCACGGCGAGCACCGTGAGGTCGAGGCGGATGTCGGCGATGCGCGGCACCTCGGGAGGCGCCGCTCTGACGAGCAGGTGCACACCCCAGCTGGCCAACAGGGCGCCGGCAGCCCCGCCCGCCAGCGCCAGGATCACGCTCTCGACCAGCGCCTGGCGGACGAGCCGCCAGCGCGGCGCGCCGAGCGCGGCCCGAACCGCCAACTCCCGCTCGCGCGAGGCCGCCCGGGCGAGCATCAGGTTGGCGACGTTGGCGCAGGCGATGAGCAGCACGAGCGACACGGCGCCGAGGACGATGAGAATCGTCCGCCGGGAGCCGCCGACCACCTGCTCCATCAGCGGCACCACCGTCGCGCCCCACCCGGTGTCAAAGGCAGGATCGTCCAACTCGAGTTGATGCGCGATGCGGGACATTTCGGTCTGGGCGCGCTCGACCGTGACGCCATCCTTGAGCCGGCCGAGCGCCATCGCGTAGCGGCCCGCGCGCGCGCGATTCGACCAGTCGAGCGCCATCGGCTCCCAGTACTCCTCGTGGCCCAGCGGCATCGGGCGGAATGACGACGGCATCACGCCGACGACACGAGCCGTCCCGCCGGCGACCGGCACCGCGCGCCCGACGATGGTGGGGTCGGCGCCGAAGCGACGCCGCCACAGCGCGTCACTGAGGACGATGACTCGCGGACTGTTGGGCCGCGATTCCTCCGCGTTGAAGGTGCGGCCGAGCAGCGGCGTGGCGCCGACGACCACGAAGAAGTCCGGCGTCACCGCGCGGCCCTGCACCTCCTCGGCCTGGTCCCCGGTGAAGGTGAGACCGGTCCATGACAGCAGCTCAAGACCGCTGAAGCTGGTCGCGCGATCGTGCCAGTCCATGTAGTTGGCCGGGTTCACGACGTTGCGGTTCGACGTGCCTTTGCTCTCCCACACGACCACGAGACGGGACGGGTCCCTGTACGGCAGCGGCGTCAGCAGCACACCGTTCACGACCGAGAAGATCGCCGTGTTGGCGCCGATGCCGAGCGCCAGCGTCAGCACGACGATGAGCGTGAAGCCCGGGCTCTTCGCCAGGGTCCGGAGGGCGTAGCGCAGGTCCTGCAGCAGCGTGTCTATCACTGCACCACCCACCCATCCCGCAGCTGCACGATGCGATTCCCGTACTTCGCATTCAGGTCCGAGTGCGTCACCTGCACGATCGTCGTCCCGCCACGGTTCAGCTCCGTGAACAGCTCCATGATCTCCTTGCCCTGGCTCGAGTGGAGATTCCCGGTCGGCTCGTCGGCGAGGATCAAGGACGGCTTGTGGATCACGGCGCGCGCCACGGCCACGAGCTGCTGCTGGCCGCCCGAGAGCTGCCGCGGGAAGAGATCCTTCTTCGCGACCATGCCGAAGCGGTCGAGCGTGTCGGCCACGAGCGCCTGGCGCTCGCTCTTCTTGATGTCGCGGTAGGAAAGCGGGACGTCCAGGTTCTCGGCGACGGTGAGGTCGTCCAGCAAGTGATACTGCTGAAACACGAACCCGATGTGCGCCTTGTTGAGCGCGATGCGAGCCTTGGGCTTCATCGCGTGAACGGCGTGGTCGAGGAAGCGGTACTCGCCGGTCCAGTCGCCGTCGAGCATGCCGAGGACGGCGAGCAGCGTGGACTTGCCCGCGCCGGACGGTCCCATGATGGAGACGAACTCGCCCGCGGCGATGTCGAGCGTGATCTGCCGCAGGATGAAGAGGCGGCCGTTGCCCTGGGAGACGGACTTGTCGAGGTTCGAGAGCTGGATCACTCGGACCTCAGGGCCACCATGGGATCGACGCGCGCCGCCCGGCGCGCGGGGAGATAACTCGCAACCAGGGAGACCAGCGCGAGCAGCACCGTGACGCTCAAGAACGTTGCTGAATCGCTCGCGCCAACCCCGTACAGCAGCGCCGCGAGCAACCGAGTGACGGCCAGGGCGATCAAGACGCCGAGCACGATCCCCGCCACCCCGAGCCGGAGCCCTTCGCCCACGACTTGCGACACGACATCTCCGCGGCTCGCTCCGAGAGCGAGACGGATCCCAATCTCTCGCCGCCGCTCCCCGACGGAGTACGCCAAGAGCCCGTAGATGCCGATTGCGGCGAGAATCAACGCGGAAGCGGCGAAGCTGCCCAGGAGCCACGCGTCGAAGCGTCGGGACGCGAGGCCGCCGTTGATGTCGACCATGCCCGCTGCCGACATGCTGCCAGTGCTGCCCGCCAATGTCATCGGAATATCCGGATCGACCTGACGAACGGCCCGGCTCAACGTCGCGAGGAACCCCGCCGGGATCCCGGCCGTCCGGACGACGAGACTCATATGCCCCCACACGGTCCGGGTGAAGGGAACGTAGACCTGGGGCTCGGCGGGCGTGTCGAGACCGAAGTGGTGCACGTCTCCCACGACACCGACCACCGTGCCGGGGAACGGCTCGCCGAAGTCGGGGCGCCCCTGGACCGCCTTGTGCAGCGTCACCTGACGACCGATCGGATCCAGGCCAGGCCAGAAGGCACGTGCGAACGCTTCATTCACTACTATGGCCGCGCCGGGGGCGAGATCGGCCTCGGTGAACTCGCGTCCCGCGCGGACCGGGATGCGCATCGTGCGGAAATAGCCCGGGGACACGGTCATGAACCATACGCGAGGATCGCGCCCGGGGTCCGGGGCACGCCCCGGGATTTCGACCGGAGAGGGCAGTCCACCGCCCGAGAGCGGCGTGAAATTCGTGAGGGCGACACTCCTCACCCCCGGGAGCGCCCGCGCCGCGTCCTCGACTTGCGTGTACAGCGCCGCTAGCCTCGCCGGCTCCTGTGCGCGCAGCGGCGACGGCGAGATGTAAAACGTCACGAGCCCCTGCGGGTCGAATCCGGGATTCACCGCCCGCAGTTGCCAGAGACTCCTGATCAACAGCCCGGCGCCCACGACGAGGACCACCGCGAGGGCGATCTCGCTCGTGACGAGCGCCGCGCGCAGGCGCTGTCGCCCGCGTCCGCTGCCGGCTCCGGCTGTGCCTTGCTTCAGCGAGTCGGTCAGGTCGGGGGGTGCCGCTCGAAGGGCCGGTAGGAGCCCGCTGGCCACCGCCGTGAGGATCGTGACGCCGAGGGCAAACGCGAGGACCCAACCGTCGACTTGGACCGTCTCGAGCCGGGGCAGCACAGCGGGCGCGGCACGTTTGAGCAGTGCGACCGCCCCGTGCGCGGTGACCACGCCCAGCGCAGCTCCCACGGACGAGAGCACCAGGCTTTCAGTGAGGAGCTGTCGCACCACCCGTCCCCGCCCGGCTCCCAATGCCGATCGGATGGCCAGCTCGCGGCCGCGCGCGCCGGCGCGCGCGAGCGTCAGGTTCGCCACGTTGACACAGCCGATCATGAGAACGAGGGCGACCGCGGCCAGGAGCACGAGCAACTGCCGCGGCGTCGTCTCGCCGAGGATCTCGTCGCGCAGCGGAAACAGCGCGACCGAGATCCAGTCGGCGCTGAACTCGGGGTACGTGGCTGCCTCGCGGCGAGCCACGCCGTCGAGATCCGTCTTCGCCTGCTCCGCCGTGACTCCCGGCTTGAGACGCCCGATGATGCGGCAGTCGGCATGGAAGCCCCGTTGGGTGAGCGCACGGTCGGTCGCGGCGACCGTCGCGATCGGGAAATACAGCTGCTCGCTGGCCCAGGGTGGATAGGCTACGTCGCGGGGAAGTACGCCGATTACGGTGAACACGCCATCGCTGAGCGAGAGGGCCTTCCCGATGATGTGCGGGTCTCCGCCGAAACGCGCCTGCCAAAGCGCGTAGGAAAGGACTGCCACATGCGCCCCCGAGTGCTCTTCATCGGGTGTGAAGAGCCGGCCGAGCAGTGGCCGCTCGCCGAGGGTCGCGAAGAATCCGGCGGAGACGAGGGAACCGATGATGCTCTGGACCCCGTCGGGGCCGGCAAGCCGCTGCCCTCCGCCCCGTACGTACGCGAGCCCGGAGAACGCCGAGCTCTGAGCGCGCCAGTCCAGGAACGTCGGATAGGACGGAGGCCGGAACGCCCCTTGGCGACTCTGCTCGGCCAGCATGAAGAGGCGATCCTGCTCGGCGAACGGCAGCGGGCGGAGCAACACGCCGTTCACGACGCTGAAGACCGCGGTGTTGGAGCCGATGGCGAGCGCCAGGGTCAGGATCGCCGCGGTCGCGAACCCTGGACTCTTGCGCAGCGTCCGCACGGCGTAGCGCAGGTCGGCGAGCAGGGCGTCGATCATTCGTACCTCAGAGCCACCATCGGATCGACCTTCGTCGCCCGGCGCGCCGGGAGGTAGCTCGCGACGCCCGCCACGACGAGCATGATCGCGGCCGAGCCGCCCAAGACGAGCATGTTGGACGACGAGACCCCGTACAGCAGCGCGCCGAGCGCTCGGCCACCGACTACGGCTCCCGCGCCGCCGATCAGGACCCCGATCGCGGCGAGTCGCACGCCCTGGGCCACCACCAGGCCCAGCACATCGCGCACCTCGGCGCCGAGGCTCACGCGCACGCCGATCTCGTGGGTTCGGCGCGCGACCGTGTACGCGAGCACGCCGTACAAGCCTAACGCGGCGAGGAGGACCGCCAGCACCGCGAACACGGCGAACATCGTGGCCCCGAGACGGAACGGCCGCACCTGCCCGGCAAACATGGTCGCGAGCGGTTGGATGCCGATGTACGGCAGGTTCTCGGCGGTCCCTTCCAGCTCGCGCCGCACGAGCGGGATCATGGCATCGGCCGGCCCGGCCGTCCGGATCAGGAGCGCCGTGACCGCGGAGGGGAAATCGCTGTGCTGCTCGAGTGGCACGTAGTACTGCATCGTGGTGTCTGACAGCAGTCGCAAGCGGCGCGTGTTGGCCGCGACGCCCACGACTTCGGCGCATACGTTGGAGGTGCTCGGGAGCTTCAAGCACTTGCCGACGGCGTCTTCTCCCGGCCAGACGAGGCGGGCCATCATCTCGCTCACGACCGCAACCGGAGGAGCGCCAGCGCGGTCCGCGGTCGTGAAGCCTCGCCCGCGGCGGATCGTCATCCCGAGCGTCCGGAAGTATTCGGGGGTGACGGCATAGATGTACGGCCCACCATCCGCGATCCTCGGGAGTGAGTCCCGCCCGGGCGTCGACACGGGCACGCCGAAGAAGGCGCCAAACGGGTGCCCGATACTGAGACTGACACTCTGCACACCGGGAAGGTCGCGAATCCCCTCGCGCATCCGCTCGTACAGCGCGTTGATCTCGTCCTTCTTGAACCCCGCCTGCGCCAGGCGCGGGGACGCCAGGAGCACCGCGCCGGCGTCGAGCCCGAGGTCGAGGCCGAGCACGTTGCGGAGGCTGACTGCAAACAGCCCGGAACCCACGACGAGCACGATCGTGAGGGCGGTCTGCCCGACGAGCAACGCCGTGCGGATCGCGGATCGCGGTAACGGCCGTTCCCGCTCGCCCGCTTTGAGGTCGTTCGCAAGACCGCGTCCTGTCGCCCGCAGCGCTGGTGCAAGCCCGCTAGCGATTCCCACCACGATCGTCGCCGCAGCCGTGAACCCAAGCACACGCGCAGTGAGCGTGTCGGGAAACGCCACCTCCGACAGCAGGAAGCGATGGATCACGGGAGCGAGCCACAAGGTCAACACTACCGCTGCCAGGGCCCCCAGGACGGCGTACGCGACGCTCTCCACCAGAAGCTGGCGCACGAGCTGCCGGCGCGCCGCACCCAGTGCCAGCCGCACCGCGATCTCCCGCTTGCGCTGCACCGCGCGCGCGAGGAGGAGGTTGGCAACATTGGCGCAGGCGATGAGCAGCACCATCGCCGACACGGCCGCGAGCCACACCGACACCTTCGCGTCCTGGGGAATCTCCGGCCCCCTCGCCTGTTGAATCGGACCCAGGCTCACGACCGCCTGCGGGCCGCCGGACTCGTCTGCGTTGGCGCGCCGGTATACGCTCGTCGCCTCCGCCTCGGCCCCCGCCACGCTCGCGCCGCTGCGGAGCCTCCCCACGATGCGCAGCCAGAAGGAGCCCCGGCTCGCGCCATGCTCACGCCCGAACAGCTCCGGATCCGCCGTAGCAATCGGCAGCCAGATATCCACCCCATTCAGCTCGACCCCGGTGAATCCGCGCGGCGCTACCCCGATGATCGTGTAGACGCCGTTGCTGACGTGGAGCGGTCGGCCCAGCACGCTCGAGTCGCCGCCGAACGCGCTCCGCCAAAAGTCGTAATCGAGCACGGCGACGTGTCTGCCATTTCCTACGCGATCCTCCTCGGCAGAGAAGAAGCGGCCGAGCACGGGCCGAACGCCCAGCAGGGGGAAGAACGTGTGCGTGACCACACCGCCCGCGACCGAGCGTGCCTCCGCTCCGTGCCCGAGGCTCACCGGCCATGAGTAGTAGGCGGCGAGGTCGGAGAACGATCGCACACCGTCTCGCAGATCGATGTACTTGGCAAACGAGGTGATGCTCGAAGTAGACGTGCCGAACGGAGGAGAGGTCCTCGTGACATACACGCGCACGACGTGATCCGGTTCCTGCACGTGCGCGGGCGGCCGGAAGAACAGGGTGTCCACGACACCGAAGATGGTCGCGTTCGCTCCGATGCCGAGCGCGAAGCAGGCGACCACGGCAGCGGCGAACCCCGGGCGTCGCTCGATCGAGCGCATCGCGTAGCGGAGGTCGGCGAGGAGGGCGTCCATGGGTCAGGTGTCGGGCGTCAGGTGTCGGGCGTCAGGTGCCGGGTGTTAGGGATGTCGGGCTGGCGTGCGGTTCCCCCGACACCTGGCCCCCGACACCCGAGCCCCTGCTCCTCCACCACCCGCCCATCGAACAGCTGCACCGTCCGGTCCGCATGCTGCGCGTAGCGCGGATCGTGGGTCACCATGCAGATCGTGGCGCCGTTGCGGTGCAGCTCGCGCAACAGCTCCATCACCGCT
>DASPXO010000104.1:0-9593 GCA_035637235.1 Gemmatimonadales bacterium
AGCGCGGATGGCGCGGTCTCAGCGGTCGCGGATTCGCCCATCGAGCCGCCCTGCGTCACCGGTGGCGTGTACGGTCTCGATCCGGGGGCGCGTCGTGCGGCCGCGGAGGCGGTCGCGGCGGGCGTGCAGCGGATGCGCGGGTTCCTCAAGGCGTTCGTCGCCGCCGGGCGGCGCGTGAGCGCTCGAGCCCGCGCTGGGCGTGTACGCCGCGATCGTGAGCCGGCTGCGGGATCTCGCCTGGATCGGGGCGGGCCTCGGGCTCGTGTGGCTGACTGCCGGTCAGGGGGTGAGGCGGTGACGCTCTTCACCCACGTCCTCGCCACCACGCTCGGCGTGCAGGCGATGGGCTTGAGCGGGCGCGATGCCGCTCTCGCGTACGCCTTCGGGGTCGGCGTGGACGTGGATCACGCGCTCAAGGCGCCCTTCTACCTGCGGGCGGTCGGCCTGCGGGACAGGCGCGGCTACTACTGGCGCTCCTCGCTCCAGGAGCCGGTCGCGCTGCTCTGGATCGTGCCGCTCTGCTGGTTCCTCGGAACGGTCGTGCCGCTGGTGTTCTTCGCGGTCCACGTGGCGATGGACTACAGCGTGCGGTTCGAGAAGATGCCGTTCTACCCCTACTCGACCCGCGTCACGCGCGGCTGGCTCACCGGCATCCCGGACCGGGTGAAGGAGGGCGTGGTGTTCGCGGTGCTGCTCGTGTTGAACGTCGCGATCTACTGGAGCCGCACCCATGTATGAGTTCGCCCCGAGGATCGGGAGAGCGCTGGACCGCGTGATGCGGCCGTTGCTCGGGCTCTTTCACCTCACGCTCGGCCTCTCGCCTGCCCAGGTGACGTGGGCCGCGTTCGGCGCGAGCATCCTGGCGGGCGCGGCCGTGGCGGCGGGCCGTCTGGGCTGGGGCCTGGGGCTGATGGCGCTAGGGCAAGTGCTGGATGGGATCGACGGCGGCATCGCGCGCGAGTTCCGGCTCGCGTCCGAGGCGGGGCGGCGGCTCGACACGCGACTTGACCGTGCCTCGGAGGCGGTGATCTTCGCGGGCTTGGCGGTCGCCGGGGTCGTGCCGGTCAAGCTCGCGCTGCTCGCGCTCACCGCGATCCTGCTGCTGACGAGCATCGCCGATCGCTCGGGGCTCGACCCCGGCATGAAGCGGTTCGCGCTCTACTTCGGGATCTGGCTCCCGTTCCCGCTGGTGCTCACGGTCATCTTCGCGGTCAATCTCGCGGCGTATGTCGTGGGACTGTTCCTCACCGACCTCCAGTTCCAGCGCCGCATGGACGCCCAGGGCGGCGACCTGGACACGGTGGCCTCGCGCGCCGTGAACCTCACCCCCCGACCTCGCTCCCTGACCCCCGTTCCGCGTGGCGGAGAGGCGGGACGGGGGTGAGGTACCGGGCGGGCTCCGCGCCGTAGATGTACTGCGACGCCAGCACCGCGAGCGCCACGATCAACCCCGCCACCGCATCCACCGCGTAATGGAACTGCCCGTATACGACGGACAGCACGAGGCCGATGGTGAAGGGCATGAGCACGAGCCCCAGGCGGCGCCTGTAGCGCAGCGCGCAGATCGCCGCGACCACGGCCGCGGCGACGTGCGAGGAGGGGAAGGCGGCGCCCCAGGAGTCGCCGCGGTCCAGCAGCCACTGAGCGGCGCGCGCCGGCCAGACCTGGGTGGCGGCGCTGTGCGCCGCCTCGAATGCATACCGCGGCCCCGCCACCGGGAAGAAGAGAAACACGACGTAGCAGAGATAGAACGTCACCATCACCGCGAAGATCGTGCGCCGCGCCAGGTCGCGCCGCCCGCTGAGCCACAGGCCGAGGGGCGAAGCGTACAGGATGGCATAGTAGGCGAGGTAGCAGCCGTGCATGATCCACGAGAACACCGGGCTCGGCATCTCGCGGATCCAGCGGTAGGCGACCTGTGAGCCGAACACCCACTGCTCGAGCCGCTGAATCGGCAGGTCGTGCTGGTAGCCGACGTCCACGTTGATGACGCCCACCTCGGCGTACAGCCCGCCGAGCAGCAACATCGGGTACCAGTCGCCCAGGAAGCGGCCGACCGGTCCCGCCGCGCGCGCCCGCGGCGCGAGCAGCACGAGCGCCAGCATGAGCCCGTTCGCGACGAGCAGCCAGTTCCAGCCCGTGTGGTCGTCCTCGGCGAAGACCAGGACCGCGACCGTCGCGACGGCGAGGTAGAGCAGCGTCGTGAGGTCGATGGCGGTGAATCGGCGGTGGAACGGCGCAGTCACAACCAGCCCTCCGAGCGGTACCACTGGGCCGTGCGCCGCAGGCCCGCCTCGAGACCCACCCGCGGCTGCCACCCGGCGTCCCGCATCAGGGCGTCGGGGCGGCACGTCCAGGCCGGCGCCAGGAACTCCTCCGTCTTGTCCGCCGACAGCACCGTGGCCCGGCCCGCGAGGTGGGCGAGCGACCCGATGGCCCACAGCAGCCCGCGCGCCACCGGCGCGGGCACGGCGACGATCCGCGCCTCGCGTCCCACCGCGCGTGCGATCGCCCGCCCGAGCTCGGCGCTGGTCGTCGCCACGGGATGGGCGGCGTAATAGACCTTCCCCGCCGCCGCCGGCGCCGTCGCCGCGGCGACGAGCGCCGCCGCCGCGTCCCCCGCATAGACGACCGACAGCTCCTGCGAGCCGTCACCGAACACAGGTACGAACCCGGTCCGCGCCAGTTTGAACAGCTTCAGCACTTCGCGGTCCCACTCGCCGTACACGGTGGGCGGGCGGACGATGGTCCAGGGAAACGGCACCGCCTGTACGAGCAGCTCGGCGGCGAGTTTCGAGCGGCCGTAATCGCTCACCGGCGCCGGGGGGCGGGTCTCGTCGATCGGCTGGCCCCGGGGATTCGGACCTCCGACGGCCAGGGAGGAAACGTGCACGAAGCGTCCGGGCGGCTCCGCCGCCGCCGCCGCCAGCACCCTGGCGGTGCCGTCGCGGTTCGCGCGCATGAACTCGGTGACGTTGCGTGCGCTGATCCGGCCGGCCACGTGGTAGACGACGTCCGCGCCGGCGCAGCCGTCGCGCAGCGCGGGCGCGTGGTCCAGGTCCCCGCGCACCAGCCGGACGTGCCTCCACCCCAGTGCCTCGGCTTTGGCCGGGTTGCGGGCGAGGCAGCGCACCTCGTCCCCTCGCTCGAGCAGGGCCCGAACGAGATGGGCACCGACGAATCCGGTCCCGCCCGTGACGAACACCTTCACAGGGGCTTGTCGTAGATCCGGTAGGTCTTGTAGCGCTCGAAGCCGAGCGGCAGCGTCGCGTTGAGCATCGCGACGTTGTCCTCGAGGATCCACCCGGCTTCCGCCCAGCGGTACCCCAGGGCGCACCCCTTCGTCCAGATCCAGTGGTACATCAGGGCGTCGACGCCGGTGTTGCGGTACTCCGGGAGCGTTCCGAGCAGCAGCACGCGGATCCGGGTGACGCGGCGCGCGGCCCAGAGCACCTTGATGATCCCCGGGAACAGGCGTCCGGACGGGTTGTGCTTGAGGGCCACGTTCAGGTCCGGCAGCCCGACGGCGAAGCCGATGACCCGGCCTTGGCGCTCGGCGAAGCACACGAGGTCGGGGACGATGATCGGCTTGAGCTGCCGCGCGAGGTGATCGATCTCCTGCTCGGTCAGCGGCACGAACCCCCAGTTCTTCTCCCACGCCTCGTTGTAGAGCCGCTTGACGAGCTCCACCTCGTCCCGGAAGCGCTGCATGTCCAGCCCCCGCAGCGTGACGCTCTTGCGCCGCGCGATCACCGTCGCCGCGCGCGCGATCCGCTCCGGGAGTTGGGTGGTCGTGCTCTGGAAGGCGAGCAGGTCCTTCGCCTTGGTGAAGCCGTAGGCGTCGTGCAGCTCGACGTAGTAGGGTGGGTTGTGGGGCATCATCAGGGCCGGCGGGGTGTCGAACCCCTGCACCAGCAGGCCGCACTCGTCGTTGATCGAGGGACTCATCGGCCCCCGCATGACGGTGAGGCCGTTGCCCTGAAGCCACGCGGCGGCCGCGTCGAACAGCGCGGCGGCGACGCCCCGGTCGTTCACACACTCGAAGAAGCCGTAGAAGCCGACGCGATCGCCGTGCTCCCGGTTGTGCGCCGCGTTCTTGATGGCGCCGATCCGCCCGACCGTCCGTCCGTCCGAGCGTCCGACGAAGTACTGCGCCTCCGCGTGCCGGAAGAACGGGTTCTTCCGGGGCGAGAGGAGCGCGCGCACGTCCCGGCGCAACGGCCCCACCCAGCACGGGTCGCCGCGGTAGTGGTCGTAGGGGAAGGCGATGAAGCGATCGAGATCGCGCCCGCCGGTGACGGGCGCGACCTCCACACCGCTCAGATGACCCCCAGCGCTTTTCCGAGCCGGCCGAAGGTCTCCAGCGCGAAGTCGATCTGGTCGTCCGTGTGCGTCGCCATCACGCTCGTCCGCAACCGGCTCTGCGACGGCGGCACGGCAGGCGGCACGACGGGATTCGTGAAGACGCCCGCGTCGAACAGCCGGCGCCAGAACATCAGGGTCTTCTCGAAGTCCCCGATCAGGAACGGGACGATGGGCGTCTCGGTGGGCCCGATTTCGAAGCCCAGCGACCGGAGCCCCTCCTGCAGGCGGCGCGTGTTGACCCACAGCCGCTCTCGGCGCTCCGGCTCGCGCTGCAGCACGTGGAGGGCGGCGAGCACTCCGGCGGTGTTGGCCGGCGGCAGCGCCGCGGTGAACATGAGCGGCCGCGAGGAGTGCCGCAGGTAATCGATGATGTCTTCGGACGCCACCACGAAGCCGCCGATGGAAGCGAGCGACTTCGAGAAGGTGCCTACGATGAGCCCCACGTCGTCCGCCAGGCCGAAGTGCGCGGCGGTGCCGTCACCCTTGGGACCGAGCACGCCGACCGCGTGCGCGTCGTCGAGCGCGAGCGCGGCGCCGTACTTCTGCGCCACCTTGAGCAGGCCCGGCACATCGGCGATGTCCCCCTCCATCGAGAAGACGCCGTCCACGATGATCATGACGCCCGTGCCCGCCGGCACCCGCTGCAGCTTGCGCTCGAGGCCCGCGAGGTCGCCGTGGTTGAAGCGCTCCGTCTCCCCGTACGACAGCTTCGCGCCGTCCACGATGGACGCGTGGTCGAGCTTGTCGAGGAACACGACGTCCCCCCGGCCCACGAGCCCCGAGATCAGGCCCAGGTTCGCCTGGTAGCCGGTCGAGAAGACGAGGCACGCCTCCTTGCCGAAGAACTCGGCCAGCTCCTCCTCCAGCCGGCAGTGCAGCTCGAGGGTCCCGTTCAAGAAGCGGCTGCCGGTGCAGCCGGACCCGAACTGGTCGAGCGCCGCCTTCGCGGCCGCGAGCACCTCGGGATGATGCGTGAGCCCCAGGTAATTGTTGGAGCCCATCATGATGCGCGGCTTGCCTTCGATCACGACGACCGTGTCTTCGGACCGGGAAATCGGCTTGAACCAGGCGTACAGCCCGGCCGCGCGAACCTCGTCTGCTCGCGTGAAGTTCCTGCACTTGTCGAAGAGTGAGACGTGCTGCAGGGTCTCGGTACTCACGGGGCCCCCAGGGCGTTGAGGAGAGCTAAACCGGGTAGAGGTTAGCCGCGCTTGCGGCAATCCGCAAGGTCCCGCGCGCACGCGAGTTAGCGCGTGTCGCCGGGCCCGGCTAGCTTGTAGGCTTCCCGCAGCAACCGAGACCCCTGATGCGTCGGGTGGCGATCCTGTTGACCTGGTATTGCGCGTCCGCCGCCCCTGCGGCGGGGCAGGGCCCGTATCGGCTCACCTGGTGGGACGCGGCTTCGGTGACGGGCGCAGGCGCGCTCGCGGTGCTGCCCGCGGTGCTCGATTTGCCCCACGGCCTTCCGTCGTGCGCGCCGTGCGATCCGACGTCGGTCCCGGGCATCGACCGCGCGGGCCTGCGCACCTTTTCGGGGGGCGCCGCGACGGCGAGCAGCGTTCTGCTCGCGGGCCTCGTCGGGGGCGCCGGCCTCGCCGTGCTCCGCGGTGTCGAGCCGGCCCAGGCGCGCGGCAACGCGGCGGTGCTGCTCAACTCGCTCGCCTGGACGACGGCGGCGACCGATTGGCTCAAGGTCATCGTGCACCGCAACCGGCCGATCCTCTACACCGCCGCCGCTCCGGCCGCGGCGCCGCTGCGCGAGAGCCGGGTGTCCTTCCCGTCGGGGCACGCCGCCGTCGCGTTCTCGGCGGCGACGACGTATCTCGTCATCGCGCAGCGCGAGCACCGGTTGCACCGTGCGCGCAACGCGGTGCTCCTGTACGCCGGGGCCACCGGCGTCGCCGTGTTGCGCGTTGCCGGGGGCAAGCACTTTCCCTCGGACGTGGCGGGCGGTGCGCTGCTCGGCAGCGGCATCGGGTGGCTGGTCGCGCGGGTACACCCGACGAAGCCGTGACCGGGCGCGCGATCGGTCCCGATGACCCAAGCGTAGGCTCGGCCGGCGCCGCGCCGCGCGCGCTTCACCGGTCGCGCGACGGAGCCTGAATGAGCGGGCTGCCCCGCGTCCTGCGGCTCCGCGACGTGGTGCTGTTCAACATCACCGCGATCGTTGGGCTGCGCTGGCTCACGACCGCGGCCAGCCAGTTCGGGCTCGCGAGCCTGCTGCTCTGGGTGCTCGCGATGGTGGTGTTCTTTCTGCCGTCGGCGGTGGCGGTGCGCGAGCTCGCCGACACCGATCCCGGCTCGGGCGGGATGTACCGTTGGGTGCGGCGGGCGTTCGGCCCGCGGCAGGCGGTCCTGGCGGCGTGGGGCTACTGGGTGAACAATCTCTTCTACTTTCCGTCGCTCCTCGTGGCCACGGCGGCGATCGCCGCCTACGCGGCCGGCCCGCGCTTCGTCTCCCTCGGCGAGAACGTCTGGTTCATCGGCGCGCTGTCACTCGCGGGGCTGTGGCTGGCGGTGGGGATGAACCTCGTGGGCCTGCGCGTGGGCAAGCGGCTCCAGAACCTGGGCGGCTACGGCACCTGGCTGCCGGCGCTGATCTTCGTGCTGCTCGCGGCCTGGTCGCTCGTCGCGCGCGGCAGCGCGACCTCGTTCAGCGTCCGCGCGCTGTTACCCGCGACGCTCGACCTCCCATCGATCAACCTGTTCGCCACGCTCACGTTCGCGTTCGCGGGACTGGAGCTCGCGCCCACCCTCGGTGACGAGATCCACGACGCCGCGCCCACCTTGCGGCGCGGCGTCGTCGTGTCGGGCTGGGCGATCGTCGCGATGTATATGCTCGGCACTGCGGCGATGCTGGTCGCGCTGCCCCAGCAGACGGTCAGCATCACCAACGGGATGCCGCAGGCGACCGCCGCGCTGGTGGAGCGGCTGGGCGCGCGGTGGCTCGCGCCGGTCGCCGCCGTGGTGGCGATCCTGCTGGTGCTCGGGAACCTGGGCGGCGTGGGGGCGTGGCTCGCGGGATCGGCGCGGCTGCCGTTCGCGGCGGGCCTGGACGGCGCGCTGCCGCCCGCGTTCGGGCGGATCCATCCCCGCTGGCAGACGCCGCACCTGGCGCTGCTCGTGCAGGGCGGGCTCGCCACCGTGTTCGTGGTCGCGAGCCTGCTCGGCTCCAGCGTGAAGCACGCCTATCTGGTGCTCACACAGACCACGCTGGTCCTGTTCTTCATCCCGTACCTCTACATCTTCGCGGCGTACCTCCGGCTGCGGCGCGAGCGCACGGCCGGAACCGCGCTCGTCGGGCTCGCGGGCCTCGCGGCAGTCGCCTGCTCGATCGTGCTCGGCTTCGTGCCGCCCGCCGACGAGCCGCATCCGGCGCTCCACGAAGCCAAAGTGGTCGGCGGCGTGATCGGATTCATGGGGCTCGGGGTACTACTCGCGATGAGGAGTGTGAGGGAGCGCACAGTATCCCGGAGCCCCGAGTCCTAAGCTGTTCCCCTTGTCTCCCGGATCTCGCAACGTGACAAACCCAGGGCTGTGGCTCGTCGGGCTGGCGGCGATGTTGTGCGTGGCGCAGGCGGCAGGCGCGCAGGAGGCCCGGCTCCCCCGCCGGGAGGTGCCCGGCCTCGACTTTCGGCGCGACGGCGTTTGGCGCAAGCAGGCGCGGGCGGTGCGCGCCACCCGGGCCCTGCTGCTGGGGCAGCGCCGGTTCGGCGAATTGAACGCTCCGCTGGCCGCCGGGGCGCCGGTGCCGAGCCCGGCGGCGGTGGCGGGCACGCTCGACGTCCCGGTGGTGCTGCTCAGGTACACGGGCACGACTGCCCCGCCGTTCGCGGCGGCCGACTACGACGCCGTCCTGTTCGGCGCCACCGCGCCGTTCGGCCGACCCTACACGTACCACAGCTTCTACAGCGACCTGTCCAACGGGCTGCTGGACATTCAGGGTGCGAGCTACGGCTGGACGACGCTCAGTGGGACGGAAGGGGCCTATAACGGCGGCACCAGCGCGGAGTGCCAGCAGAACAATCCATACGGCACGTCGAACTGCAACGGCGTGTGGAGCGACGCCGCGTTCGGGGCGCTGCAGGGCGCGCTCCGCGAAGCGCTGGCGAACATCGACTCGCAGCTCGATTTCAGTCAGTTCACCTACGATGCCCCGACCGGGATCGTGAGCCTGGTGCTGTTCGTGCACCCAACGCTGGGCGGGGAGTGCGGGCCGGGTTCCGCGAATCATCTCTGGGCCCACCGCGCGTGGCTTTTCCCCGGCTACGTGACAAACGACCCGTGGCCAGGCCACAGCGGCCAGTTCCTCCAGGTGCAGGACTACATCTTCCAGAGCGGGCTCGGTGGCACGGACTCATGCACCGGCACGGACATCATGCCGATCGGTACCGTGGCGCACGAGACGGGCCACGGCTTCGGGCTCCCGGACCTGTACGACGTCAGCGGCACCACCGAGGCGATCGGCCGCTGGAGTCTGATGGGGGCGGGGAACTACTCCTCGCCCTTCAGTCCCGCGCGCATGGACGCGTGGTCGCTGAACGAGCTCGGCTGGGTCACGCTCGCGCCGGTCACGACGGCGGGGGCCTACAGTTTCGGCGCCGCGCCGGCGTCGGACAGCACGTTTCTCGTGCGGCCCACCGGATCGAATCCCCGTGGGGAGTACTTCCTGCTCGAGAACCGTCAGGCCGTTCAGGCGGACACCGCGCTCATCCGGAACGCGTGCCAGGTCTGGTACCAGGACTCCACGCCGCCCCCGTGCAGCGGCGGGCTCCTCGTGTATCACGTGGACTCCGCGCAGGTCGCGAACGGCAGCTCCACGAACGAAGTGAACAGCGGCGCGATCCACGGGGTGGCGCTGGTGCAGGCGGACGGGTATGGGAACCTGGACGCGAACGCGAACACCAATCCCTGCTCGAATCTCGCGCAGCCTCCCTCGGGCTGCGCGGACCGCGGCGACGCTGGCGATCCGTTCCCGGGAATCATTGGGAACACGACGCTCGCGCTGTCCACCCGGCCGAGTCTTGTCCTGAACACCGGCGCGTGCCCGGGCTTCAGCGTCGATACCATCAGCCAGCTGGTGCCGAACGGCGCGATGCGCTTCGTGGTGATGTTCGGAGGGGACTCGGTCACGATCGCGACGACGGCGCAGCTGCCCGCCGGACAATGGGGCTATTTCTACGCGGCCGGGCTCGCCGCCACCTGCGGGACCGGCTCGTACGCGTGGA
>DASPXO010000105.1:0-61664 GCA_035637235.1 Gemmatimonadales bacterium
GACGCCCGGCGTGAACCGGCCGCGCAGCACGAACCCCTCGTGCTCGAGCGCGCCGAGCGCGACGTCGATGTCCCCCGCGGGCACGCCGATCGAGCGGGCGAGCTCGGGCGCGGTGGTGGGCCCGACCGCTTCGAGGCGGCCGCGCACCAGCTCGCGCAGCGCGTCCTCGCGGGTCCACGCCGTGGCGCGGTCGCGCTCGGGCGCCGCGAGCGGCGGCTCACACCGAATCCCGGGGAAGACGGCCTCGAGCAGCGGAAGGCGCTCCGCAGCCACCCAGAGCCCCGCGGCGGTTTGCAGTGTGCCGGCGCGCCCGATGTGCACGAGTTGCTCGAAGTACTCTCCCCATTCCGGATTCCGGGCTCCGCATTCCGCACTGGGGAGCGCTCCCATGACAAGCAAGGCATCATGCAGCTCGTCGGCACTCGATACCTCGGGCCAGCTCTCGTCCTTCACGCGCTCGATCGCAGCCTGGTCGAGTCTGCCGAGCTCCTCCGCGCTCGTCACGGCGAGCCCGCGGCGCGTCAGCACCGCCTGGGTGCGCCGCTCCTCGAGGGGGGCGTCGTCCAGGAACGCGTACGGCTTGGCGTTGAGGACTTCGTGCGAGAGCGGCGACGGCTCGGGGGTATCGCGCGCGACGAGCGTGAAGCGGCCCGCCTCCATCGCCTCGAGCACACGCACCAGGCCCGGAAAGTCCATCGCTTCGAGGAGGCAATCCGCGATCGTCTGCTTGACGAGCGGGTGATCCGGGATATCGCGGTCGCCGACCAGGTTCTCGGGGCAGGCGAGCTGATCGGGGAACACAGCCGCGACGAGATCCTCGGCTTCCATCCGCTGGAGCGGCGTCGGGACCTTCTTGCCACCGCGCTGGCGCAGCACGGCCAGGGCGCGGGTCGCGTTCCAGCGCCAGCGCGACTGGAACATCGGCGCCACGAGCATCGCCTGGACCAGCAGGTGCTCGACGGTCGCCGGCGTCAGGTACTGGAACACGTCCTCGAGCGGGAAGCTGTGCTGGGGCCCGAGCGAGAGGACGATCGCGTCCTCCGTGGCGGCGGCCTGGAGCTCGAAGTTGAAGCTGCGGCAGAACCGTTTGCGGAGCGCGAGCCCCCACGCCCGGTTGATGCGGCTTCCGAACGGCGCGTGCAGCACGAGCTGCATCCCACCCGCCTCGTCGAAGAACCGCTCGAGCACCAGCGTCTGCTGCGTGGGGATCACGCCGAGGGCCCGCTGCGACGCGTCGAGATATTCGACCAGCTGGCGCGCGGCGGGCTCGGGGAGGCCCGGCATTTCCCCGACCAGCCAGGCGATCGCCCCCGCCGGGTTCCCGAGGCGCAGGGCGACATCCTGGCGCAGCCGCGAGACCTCCTCCGACAGCTCCGCGGTGCGCGCCGGCGCCTCGCCCACCCAGAACGGGATGGAGGGCGGCTGGCCGTGCGCGTCCACGACCCGCACCTGGCCGGCCTCGACCTTGGTGATGAGGTAGGAGGTGTTGCCAAGCTGGAAGATGTCGCCCGCCATGCTCTCGATCGCGAAATCCTCGTTCAGCGTGCCGACGAACATTTCGGTGGGCTCGAGCACGACCCGATAATCGCCGAGGTCCGGGATCGCCCCGCCCGACGTGATCGCGGCGAGCCGGGCGCCGCGCCGCGCCCGCAGCCGCCGGTTCACACCGTCATAGTGGACGTACGCCCCGCGCCGGCCGCGCCGCGTGGTGAAGCCCTCCGCGAGCATCCGGACCACTTCGTCGAAGTCCCGGCGCCCGAGGTCCCGGTAGGGATACGCGCCACGCACCAGCCGGTACAGCGCATCCTCGTCCCATTCCTCGCACGCCACTGCCGCCACGATCTGCTGGGCCAGAATGTCGAGCGGGCGCTCCGGAATGACGAGCCGATCGAGCCGGCGCTGGCGCGTCGAGCGCACCAGCGCGGCGCATTCGACCAGCTCGTCGCGCGACAGCGGGAACAGCCGGCCCTTCGGGATCGCTTCGAGGTGATGCCCCGCGCGCCCCACGCGCTGCAGCAGCGTCGCGATGGAGCGGGTGGAACCGATCTGGCACACCAGGTCCACCGCACCGATGTCGATCCCGAGCTCGAGCGACGCCGTGGCGACGAGCGCCTTCAGCCTTCCCTCCTTGAGCCGCGTCTCCGCGTCGAGCCGCTTCTCCTTGGAGAGGCTGCCGTGGTGCGAGGTCACCTGCTCCCCACCGATGCGCTCGGAGAGATGCATCGTGAGGCGCTCGGCGAGCCGCCGCGTGTTCACGAACACGAGCGTCGTGCGGTGCTCCCCGATGAGCTGCGCGAGGCGGTCGTAGAGCTCGTCCCACACCTCCGCCGCCATCACCGCCTCGAGCGGCGAGGAGGGGATCTCGATCGCGAGGTCCAGCGAGCGGGCATGGCCCGAGTCGACAATGCAGGTGTCAGGTGTCGGGTGTCGGGCGCCTGCCAGGAAAGCGGCGATCTCTTCGATGGGCTTCTGTGTAGCGGAGAGACCGACCCGCTGGAGCGAGCGGCCCGTGAGGTGCTCGAGCCGCTCGAGCGAGAGCGCGAGGTGGCTGCCGCGCTTGTCCCGCGCCACCGCGTGGATCTCGTCCACGATGACCGTCCGCACCGTGCGCAGCATCTCCCGCGCGAGCTCGGACGTGAGGATGAGGTACAGCGACTCGGGCGTCGTGACGAGGACGTGCGGCGGCCGCTTCACCATCGCCCGGCGCTCGGGCGCCGGCGTGTCGCCCGTGCGGACCAGGGTGCGCAGCTCCACGTCCCGGAGACACATCGCCTCGAGGGTGCGGCGGATCTCGGCGAGCGGCTCGGCGAGGTTCTTTTGTACGTCGTTCGACAGCGCCTTGAGCGGCGAGACGTAGAGCACCTGGGTCTCGTCGCGCAGGGTGCCGTCGAGACCCTGTCGCAGCAGGGAGTCGATCGCCGCCAGGAACGCGGCGAACGTCTTGCCGGACCCGGTGGGCGCGGCGATCAGCGCGTTCCGACCGGCCTGAATGAGGGGCCAGGCGCGCCGCTGTGGCTCGGTCGGCTCGCGGAAGCGCGACTCGAACCAGCGGGCGACGGCCGGGTGAAAGCCCGTGAGCGGCATGGACCTAAATATGGCTCGGCCAGCCCCGGGGCGGCGCCCCGGCGTCAGCCGCCCAGAGAGCCTTCCAGCACCGCCCCCCGCGCCGCCGCGATCCGCTCGATCGTCTCCCCGACCTTGTTGTTCGGCGTCGAGGCGCCCGCGGTGATGCCGATCGTCACCGGGCCGGGGGGGAGCCACCCGTCGCGGCACTGCTCCTGCTTCACCCCCACGGGGCGGAACCGGATCGTCCCGGCCACGGGGTCGACACAGGCCGCGTCCTCGATATGGTAGGTCGGCACCCGCGCGTGGCAGATCGCGGCGAGGTGCGTCGTGTTGCTCGAGTTATAGCCACCGATCACCACCATCAGGTCGAGCGGCTCCGCAATCAGCTTGAGCACGGCGTCCTGGCGATCCTGCGTCGCCGAGCAGATGGTGTCGAACGTACGGAAGTGCTCCGGGAGGGCCGCTTCCCCGTAGCGCCGTGTCATGGTCCCGCGCAGCTCGGCGGCGATCGCGAGCGACTCGTTCGACAGCATCGTGGTCTGGTTCGCGACGCCCACACGCACGAGATCCCGATCCGGATCGAATTCGGGCGAGAGCTTCCCGGCGAAGCGGGCCAGGAGCTCTCCGCGGTTCCCCTGTCCTTCGATGTACCGGCACACCTCCCGCGCCTCCGCCATGTCGCGCACCACGAGATACCGCCCGCCGGGGTACTTGGTGACCTGGCTCGAAGTCGCTTTCGTCTCCTCGTGATAGGCCTTGCCGTGGATGATCGCGGTGAAGCCGTCTTTCGCGTAGGACTCGACGCGCTTCCACACGTTGAGCACCGAGCCGCAGGTCGTGTCGACCAGCACGCAGCCGATCGGCCGCAGCTGCTCGAGATCCCTCACCGTGACGCCGAAGGCGGGAAGGATGACGACATCGCCGGACGTCACCGCGCTGAACTCGACGTCGCCGCCCTCCGGCCGCTGGAGGAAGTCCACCCCCATCGCCCGGAGCTTGGTGTTGACGTGCGGGTTGTGGATGATCTCGCCGACGAGGAAGATCCGCTTGTCGGGGAACTTCGTGCGGGTCTCGTAGGCGTATTCGACGGCGCGATCCACGCCGTAGCAGAAGCCGAACTCGCGGGCCAACTTGAAGTTGAGGTCGCCGACCGACAGCGCGTAGCCCTGGCGGCGGATCAGGTCCACGACGTGGCTGTGGTAGTAGTCCGCGGCCAGCGCCCCCTCGATCCGGCCCTTCAGCCCGAACCCTCTCCGGAAATAGGTCTGCTCCACGCGGTCAATCTAACCCGACCCCGCGGCCGGTGCGCGCCGCGGCCATTCCTCAGAGCCTGACCTGGCACGCCACCGTGTCGGATCCCAGCGGCACCGACTGGAACGACGCGTCGAGCGCGACGCGCCCCGCCACTCCGGCCGGGTCGCTGTCGCTCCCCGAGCCGCGCGCGGTCGCCGAGAGCAAGCCGGCCGTCCGCGTGAGGAAGACGGCCCCGCTATCGAACGTGAAGCCGTGGGCCGCCTCACCGAGCATGAAGCGAACCGCCACCACCGCGCCGCGGCTCGCGACGCTGTCGCCCCGCGCGAGCAAGGGAAACTCACCGCCGGCGAGCGAGTCGGCGGAGCGGAGCCAGACCAATACGCCGTTCCCGCCCTCGCTCCCGCGGAGCAGCACATGGCCCGCACGGCCGCACCGGCTCGCGGCGGCCGGCGCCTCGAAGCGCAGGGTGTCCATCGCCGGCCGGGTCACGCGGGCCTGCAGGCGCGCCGGCGGCGCAGCGGGGCTCCCGCACGCGGCGCCCGTCACGGAGAGGGCGAGCAGCGCCAGCGACCGGCTGTTCAGGGGGACGGGACGCCCAGGAAGGCGCGCGCCGTCTCGGGAGTGAGGGTGTGCGGCGCGAGCGCCTCGAGCAGCCCGGCGGGGAGGGGCCGCGGTTTGAGGCTCTTACGGTCCACACAGACCAGGACCATCCAACCCGCCGCGGCGATCGACCGGGCGGCCCCGCGGAACACGTCGAAGTTGAGCGTCATCGACGTCTTGCCCACGCGCCCGACGTAGGCCGCGACGCGCAACCGGTCGTCGAGGCGCGCGGGGATGTGGAACTCGCTGTGGACCGCCTTACGGGGGAGGAACACGTCATAGCGATCGAACACCTGCGCGTAGGCCAGGCCGCAGGCGCGGAACAGCTCGGTCTCCGCGATCTCGAAGAACCGGACGTAGGAGCCGTAGAAGATGATGCCCGCGAAGTCCACGTCGGACCAGCGGACGTACTCCTGGATGACGTACGGCGTGGCGGGCATAGCTTCCCGGGCGAGGCCAGAGCGGGAAGCTAGACGGCCCGAAACGACGTCGCCAGGATGCCGGGCGCGGCTAGACGCGCGCGGCCGGTCCCCTCTGCCCCTCGGGGCGCAGGCCGTACGCGCGCAGCCGCCGCCACAGCGTCGTGCGACTGATCCCGAGCCGGCGCGCGGTCTCTGCCAGGCGACCCTGCGTCAGCTCGAGCGTCTCCACGATGGCTCGGCGCTCGCGCTCGGCCAGCGTCGTCACGCGATCCCCGTCCGGCAGGAAGATCGCCTCGCCCAGCTCGGCGGCGCCGTCTTTCAGCGGGCTGGCGCGCCCGCCGAGCGCGAGCAGCCGCTCGCGCAGCGCTCCGCTGCGCAGGAACGCCGGATCGCCGAGCTGCGCGAGCACGTTCTGGGCGCGGTGGTTGGCGTAGAGCACGCGACCGTACGGGTCCAAGATGACGATCCCCTCCCCGAAAGACTCTACGACCGCCTGACCGAGGGGGGCGAGGGAAAAGGGGGTTGGGTTCGGGGTCTTCGGTGCCATACGCGATTGCATACTCGGATTCGGGTTCAGAGTTTCATTTGGCACGGCTCCTGACACCTGACCCGACGCGCGGGTCAAGGTCACGACCTCGACCGGGCCTAGCGGCGCCGCAGCCGGCGCCCACGCCGCCCCAGCCGCGTCCGCTCCTCCGGGGACAGGCCGCTGAGCTGGCGGCGCAGGTCGGCCAGCGTATCCGAGCGCGCGGCCTCGCGCTTCCCCCGGAGCACGGTGAAGCGCACCGGCCGGTCGAACGGCGGCAGGTCCCGGGGCTGGAGCCGGCGCGCCTGCCCTTCCTTGAGCCGCAGGCGCAACACGCCGACCCCCTGCTCCACCTCGTAGTCCAAGGGGACGCGGTCCCCGTACAGGTGCACGGACGACGGCAGCGCATCAAGCTCGTGCCGCACGGCGGGTGGGATCGCGTCCTCGACGTCGATCGCGAGACGCGTAGCGATGAACCCGTCCCAGGAGCCGACCCCCTCGAGCTGCGCCGCGAGCCGTGCGGCGAGCCGCTCCGGGGCGGCCTCCGCGATCCGGCCGCCCGAGCGCCGCCAGTAGAAGCCGAACCGTTCGAGCCCCCGGCGGACGCGCCCCTGGTCGGGGTGGGGCGTCGCGCCGGCGAGCACCGCCTCCAGGAGCGCCGCGCGTGCCGCTTCCGCGAGCTCGGCCGGAAACGGGTGGGGCAGCGGCTCGACGTCCCGTTCGAGGACGAAGCCGAAATACTCCACGGTACGCACCATCATCAGGGCCTCGCGGCGGCGGCGGCGCTCGAACACGACGGTCGGCGCGCCGCGCCGCGCGTGGCGCCGCAGCGCGCGCTCGGGCAGCTCGGTCCCCTCGATGCTCGCCCGCGGCCTGCCGAACCGATCGGCGAAATAGCGCAGCGCTCCCGCGACCGCGCCCCAGCTGCCGCACACCGAGCTGCGGCTCACGCGCGCTTCACGGTGGTCGGCGGTCTCCTCGTCGATCACGAGATCGAACGGCATGATCTTCGCGATGAGGTCGGCGAAGGCCGCACGCGTCCTGTCTCCTGCGAACGGAAGCTTTTCGGGTAGCGGCATCTCGAGCTGGCGGTACACCGACGCCGTGCCGAGCGCCACGTCCTCGACCGCCTTGACCAAGACGCCGCGCGCCTCCGCCCACGGGTCGATGCTCTCGTGAAAGAGGTGCCGCGCCAGCCCGTACACCTCACCAAGATAGCCGTGCTTGTTGACGGCTTCGGCGTAGACGTTGTACGCGGTGAGGTGATCGCTGCCCGAAACCGTGAGCCCTTTCAGGTCGCGCTCCTCGCGGGTCATACGGTGGAGCGACTCGACATTCGCGCATACCGCCGCCATCGGGACCAGCTCGGCATCCGCGTGATACAACAATTCACCCCAGGGACGCTCGACGGGCATCGCCTCGACGGCGCGCCCGTAGCCCGTGAGGCGCCCGTGCTCGATCAGCCCCCGGTCGGTCAGGAGCTGCACCGCGTCGCGGTACGCCCTGCGGTCCAGCGGCACGGGCAGGTCGAGGTCGGCCGCGTCGACGCCCAGCGCCGCGCACGTGATCGCGACGCGCTCCGCGTCGCCCGCGAGCTGGAACTCGGGGCCCGTGGGCACCAGCCGCTCGAACACGAGGTCGCGGTCGCTCAGGATGTAGACCTCGCCGCCCTCCACGCGCCCGTGCACCCGGCCGGCCATCTGGAGGACTTCGTTCGCGCCCAGGTACAGCCGGGTGAGCACGTTGCGGCCGCGCTCGACTACGTTCGCGTAGCGCGCGTCGTAGATCACGACCGTGTCGAGCCCGCGGATGTTGAGCGCCGATTGACCCGCCGCCGTCATCGCGAGCAGGAAGGGGCGGTGCACCTGGCCGTCGAGGAACGGTCGGATCACGCGGATCGGCTCGCCGCCGTGGTAGAAGGCCGTGGGCAGGCCCTGCCAGCGGTCTCCCAGCTCGCCCGCGATCTGCTCGACCTCCGCCCGCGTCGGAACGAACACCGCGACACCGCGCCGCTCCCGCATCACCCGCCGGACGAACCGGTCGTCCAGGAACTCGAGCGGCTGTTGCGGCAGGACGCGCACCTCCGCAGCCTTCGCGGGGTCGAACGCCCGGGTCTCGAGCACTTCGACCGAGCCGAGGTAGCGCGCGTAGAATGTGGGATCGACCGTCGCCGAGAGCCAGATGAAGCGGCAGCGCGCGCGCTTGCCGAGAGCGAGGCACAGCTCGAGCTCCGCCGAGGTCTGGTGGATCTCGTCCACCACCAGGGTGTCCCGGTCGGTGATCAGGCCGTCCTCGAACCAGCGCCGCGCGATCCCGGTGGTGATGATGACGACGTTCCAGCCGGGGGTTTCAGGTGTCGCCTCCCGCTCGCGGTTCACGACCCCGACCTTGAGCGGCGCCCGCAGGACCGTCTCGGCGATGGGCCGAATGGCCAGGGTCTTGCCCGTACCTGTGCCTGCCACGATCCCGAACCCGCGGCCGGACGCAGCCAGCCGCCGGATGTCGTCGCCGTGCTCGCGCCCGAGCAGCGTGTCGATCTGCAGGCCCATTGCCAGCTCGATCGTTTCGCACGCCGCCCGCGTCGGCGCGATCACGATCACCCGCCCGGTGGCGGGCTCCGCAGAGAGGAAGGCCTCGGGATCGGGAGGGAGAAAGTGGTCTCGAGAGGTCCGCACCTGCGCAATATAGACAGGGCCGCTGGACCGTCGCCCTCGGCCGTCCCTGCCGCCGTCGTTCCGAGCACGAGCAGGAATCCGAGCGACGGAATAAGGCGTTTCATGGTCACCTCCGGAGCCGGTACGCCCGGGAAGGCTCGTGCCAGCGACGCCTGGAGGACGGCTAACGCCGTCAAGAATGGCTAGTTAGTTAGTGGCTGTTGGGCGAAGGGCAAGCGGTCCGCGTCAGTCTCCCAGGCTGATCCCGAGGTCGCGCGCGGTTGCGACCGTGTCTGAATCGAGCGGCACGCGCTTCGCGGTCGCGAGCGCTTCCTCGATGGGGACCGCTGCGATGGTGGGCGGGCGCAGCGCGACCATGCTGCCGAACTTCCCTTCGGCGATGAGCCGCACCGCGGCGGCGCCGAAGCGGAGACCGAGCAGGCGGTCGAACGTCGTGGGGCTGCCACCCCGCTGGAGGTGGCCGAGCACGAGGGTGCGCGTCTCCTTGCCGGTAATTTCCTGAATGGAGCTCGCGACCCTGTCGCCCATGCCGCCCAGGCGCTCGTGTTCGGGATCGATCAGCGAGACGGTGCCGCCCTTCGGGGCGGCGCCTTCCGCCACCACCACGATGCTGAAGTGCCGGCCCTCCGCCTCGCGCCGCCTGATCTTGTCGCACACCTTGTCGATGTCGAACGGGATCTCGGGAATGAGGATGACGTCCGCCGATCCCGCGATGCCGGAGTGCAGGGCGATCCACCCGGCATAGCGACCCATCACCTCCACCACCATCACGCGCTCGTGGCTCTCGGCCGTCGAGTGCAGCTTGTCGATCGCCTCGGTGGCGGTCTGCACGGCGGTCTCGAACCCGAACGTGGCCACGGTGCCGCCGACGTCGTTGTCGATCGTCTTCGGGACGCCGACCACCGGAATGCCCTTCTCCCGGAACAGTCGCTGGGCGATGCGCAGCGAGCCGTCGCCGCCGATGGCGATGAGGGCGTCGAACCCCGCGTTCCGGAACGCGGCCACGAGCTCGTCGGAGCGGTCCCGCTCGGTCCAGGTGCCGTCCGGGCGCTGCTCGCGCCACCGAAAGGGGTCGCCGCGATTGGTCGTGCCCAAGATCGTCCCGCCGAGGTGGGTGATGCCACGCACCGCCTGCGCGTCGAGCGGGACGACGCGGTCCTCGCCCAGGAGGCCGCCGTAGCCGCGTCGGATGCCGGCGCACTCCCAGCCGCGGTGGACGGCCGCGAGCACGGCACCGCGGATGACGGCGTTGAGCCCGGGGGCGTCGCCGCCACCCGTGGAAATGGCGATTCTCAACGCGCCGGCGGCACCATCTGCTGGATCAACCGCAACGCTTCGCCCCGCTCCGCGTGGCGCCCGAGAGCCTTCTTGGAGAACACCGGGCGCCCGTCAACTTCGACCTCAAACACGCCGCCCGACGACTCGATCAGCTTGACATCGGCGTCCGGGTAGGCTTTCCGGATCTCGGCCGCCAGACCGGCGGCCCGCGGTTCGTAGTTTCAGACCACGCAGTATTCGATAGTGACGCGCATAGCCGGTGAACGATAGTCGCGCTTGACATGCCGCGCCACAGTTCCGAGCTTGCTCGGGCATCCATATCTCGTGAGGAGTCGGGACGGCCGGCATGGGTCTCCTGTCCCGCCTGAAGTCGCCGGGCCTGATGGTGCGGGCGCCCGTTTCGCTCGCAGCGGCGCTGGCGGTCGTCGCGGCGGTGACGGCCTACGCCCGCGGGCAGGCGGTCTTCGGCTGGGCGCTCGGGCTGGAGCTCGTCATCCTCGCCACCATCGGCGCGCTCACGCGCCTGTACGGCATCCCGCTCCCCGGCACCGGCTTCGCCTCCTACACCCTCGGCGTCACCGCGTACGCTATGCTCGACCGGGGGTGGACCGGTGCGATCCTCGCGGGGTCGGTCGCGGTGGCGGCCGGCGACCTGTTGCTGCGGCGCCTTCCCAAGCGCACGGCGGTCGGCAACGCCGCCCACCTCGCCGCGGGCACGGCGCTCGCCGGTCTCGTGTACCAGCGCCTCGGCGGCGCCACCGGCGCCGAGGCGCTCAGCCCGACGAACCTCCCCGCACTCGGCAGCCTGATTCTGCTCCTGCCCGCGCTCGTAAACGCCACGTTCTACCTCGAGCGCGCGCTCGGCCGCTCCGTCGCGTGGGTGGACGCCGGTCTCACCGCGCGGTGGGAGGCGATCGTGTACGCCTGCTCGGCGGCGCTCGCGCTCGCGTGGCTCTGGCTCGCCCACGCGGACCTCGGGAGGGGCGCCACGGCCGCCCTCGGCACGGTGCTCGCCGCCGCGACGGCTACCAGCGCGCACGTCATCCGGCTTGGCGTGCGCGCGGACGAGCAGGCCCTGATCCAGGGGCTCTCGCAGGTGATCGCCGGGGACATCTCGCTCGCCCGGAGCTTCACGCGCATCCAGGAGCTGGCCCGGCGGCTCGTCTCCTGGGAGCACATGGGGTTTGCACGCTACGACGCGCACGCCAACGAGATGGAGCTGGTGGTGGACACGGCGGTCGCGGCACAACCGGGCCGGAGCTTCCGGTTCGACGCCGCCGCGGGGCTCGCCGGCGAGGCCGTGCGGCTGCGACGCCCGCTCGTGGGCCAGGACCTGCGGCGCGATCAAGCAGCGCTCCCCGGCCGGGAAGGCGCGGGCTCGGAGGTGCTGGTCCCGTTGTATCACGCGGGCACGCTGGTGGGGCTGTGGAGCGTGCGTCACTCCGATCCCCACATGTACCGCCAGGCGGACGGCGAGATGCTCGCGCTCCTCGCGCCCCAGCTGGCGCTCATGCTCGCGCTGGAGGCCGCGGTGCAGCCGGTCGTCGGCGCTTCCGAGCGGACCAGCGCCTATACCCAGACCCTCACCGCCACGACCCAGGAGATCCACGCCGCGAGTCGAGACGTGACCGCGGCGGCCCAGCGGGCGAGCCGGGGCGCGAACCAGGCGGCGAACCTCGTGACCGCGGCCGTGCGCGAGTCCGATCAGCTGAAGCAGCACGCGGGAGACGTGTCCGCGGCGGGCGACCTGACGCGCGATTCGGGCTCCCGGATGGAGAAAACCACCGCCAAGGTGCGCGTCGCCACGCAGGCCGCCGTCCGCCGCCTCACCGAGCTGGGCGCTTCCACCGAAGAGAGCGCGAGCGAGGTGCGGCGGCTCCGCGATGTGGCCGAGCAGGTGGAGAAGTTCTCTGAGACCATCGGGTTCATCGCGAACCAGACCAACCTGCTCGCCCTGAACGCCACGATCGAGGCGGCGCGGGCCGGCCTGCATGGACACGGCTTTGCAGTGGTTGCCGACGAAGTGCACAAGCTCGCGGAAGCCAGCGGGCGCGAAGCCCGGGCCGTGGGTAAGTCGGCCCAGGACACCCGCCGGGCCCTCGACCGCGCGGCGCAGCTGCTCGAGCGGATCCGCGCCGACCTGAGCGACGTGGTCCAAACCTCCGCCGAGTGGGTACAGGACCTGAGCCATATCGCCGAGGCGGCGTCGGGCACTGCCGGCGCAGGCAAGCGCGTGGCGGAGTTGGCACGCGGCATTGGCGAGCTCTCGGGCCGGATCTCGAAGGCGCTCGAGCAGGCGAAGACGGGCGCCCAATCCTCGACGACGGAGGCGGAGGCGGTGGCGGCAGCGGCAGCGCGGCAGCTCGGGGCCATCGAGCACCTCGCCCATGGCGCCACCGACCTCGCGATGCTCGCCGACAGCCTGGCGAAGGCCGTCCGCTTCGTCCGTGGGGAGAATGGCCGGCCCTAGACCGGCGCCGGCGCTGGTCGCCCTGCTCGTCGCCTGCGGCGAGACGGCGGGACCGCCACCGCCGGCTGCCGCGCGCATCGACTACGTGGACGGCGCGGTCGAGCCGATCCTGGTGCCGGGCCAGGACGCCGTCATCGAAGGCTTCGGGTTCGGCGGCGCGCAGGGGACGGGGGCCGTCGGGTTCCAGCAGGGCAGCGGCGTGGTGACCGCGCCGGTGGCCGCCTGGAGCGACCTCGCAATCCGCGTCGCCGTCCCGGCTGGCGCCGTCTCGGGCAGCCTCCTCGTCACGACCACGACGGGGCGGCGACTCACCGCCCTCGTACACGTCCTGCCGCGACTGCCTTTCAGCCCTGATACGCTGGTCTGGAAGCGCCGGACCACGTTCCCGGCCGCTCCGATCGGCGTCGGCGCGGCGGCGGCCGAGACCCCGCTCGGCGACGCCGTCTCCACGACCCTCTACGCCGCCGGCGGTGCGGAGCCGCTCGGGCCCCGCCTGGTGCTGGACAGCGGTGTGTACGTCGCGCGCGCGCCGCCAGCCGGCGGGGGAAGCATCGGGTCCTGGACGCGCCAGCGCGACACATCGGATCCCGCCCGCGCCCGCGTGCTGCCCGCGCCGCGGGCGCTCGCGGCGGTGGCGGTGGCCACACGCTACAACTCCCGCTTCGCGGGCAGCACGTTGTACGTGATCGGCGGCGTGGACTCTGCAGGCCGGGCGCAGGCCTCGGTGCTCGCCGCGGCAGTCACGCCCGACAGCGTTTCGAGCCCCTTTGCCCCGATCGAGGCGCTCCCGGCACCGGTCGTGGGCGCGGCCGCCGTCGTGAAGCGCGGCCGGATCTACGTGATCGGCGGGACCGATTCGGCCGGGCGGCCGCAGCGCACCGTGTACGTGGGCCGAATCGGCGTGGACGGACACATCGACGGCTGGTATCAGCAGCCCATGCTCTCCGCTCCCCGTGCGTACGGGGGGGGCGTCGTGCTCGACGACCATGCGGTCGCGTTCGGCGGGGTGGCTGACAGCGTTCCGCCGGGGGGCGGGATCGATCCCGCGACCGCGCGCCTCGCCTCGAGCGACACGGCGCCCGTGAGCCTCGCCTCCGGGTTCCTCGCGGGTCCCTGGGCGGCCGGGCCAGTGCTGCTGCCGGCGGGGCGCTCGCAGTTTGCAACACTGGACCTGGGCGATGCCGTCCTGGTCGTGGGCGGGATGTACGACGGCGCGGCCACGAACAGCGCCGAGACCATCGCGGCGGCCGTCGCCGACGGCTCGATCGGCCCGTTCGTCGGCACTGTCGGCGCCACGACGATTGCCGGCCAGGGCGGCGGAACGCTGGTCGGGCCCACCGGCGTGAGCTGGCGGGACGGGGACGGATCGCGGCACGCGTTGGTGATCGGGGGCACAGACTTAGCCACCCGCCAGCGAGAAGCTGGCGTCTGGGGTTTCTAACCCGCAGCGGAGTTATTACCGTATGCGCAGCGGATTTACCCCGTAGGGCCACCCTGCAGGAAGGAGCCGATCCGTGCGGACACTCGTCATCGTGGGAATGACGCTCATCTGCGGAGCGTCCCGCCTGGGCGCTCAGCGCGGGCACCAGTTCGAGCTCAGCGCGTTCGGATCCTTCACGCGGTACGACCGGGCATACAACCTCGACCCCCAAATGGGCGCCGGCGGCCGCCTCGGCTTCTTCCTCACCAACGTGCTCGGCCTGGAGGTCGACGCCGGCTACCAGAGCCCGGACGCGAAGAGCGGCGCGTCTCCTAGCTCCCTGGCCCTCGGCGGCGCGAGCGTCGTCGTCAACTTCGGGAGCCCCCGCCAGCTGTTCTACATCCTCGGCGGCTACTCGCGGCTCGACTTCGAGAAGACGTCGCCGTTCCGCTTCACCGACAACGGCCTCCACGGCGCGATCGGCGATCGGGTGTTTCTCGGCGACCGGGCCGCGCTGCGGTTCGAGGTGCGAGGCATCTACGCCCCCAACACCGGGTTTGGGAGCGGAACCTGGGCCGGCCACGTCGTCGGCTCGCTCGGCATATCCGTCTTCTCCAAGGGCGGCCCGCCCATCGACACCGACCGCGACGGCGTCTTTGACAAGCGGGACGCCTGCCCCGGCACGCCGCTGGGCGCCATGGTCGATCCGCGCGGCTGCCCGCTGGACGGCGACCGCGACGGCGTGTACGACGGCCTCGACCAGTGTTCCAACACGCCTATCGGCGCGCGCGTGGACACGAAGGGCTGCCCCACGGACGGGGACGGCGATGGCGTCGTCGACGGGATCGACCAGTGCCCCAACACGCCGGTCGGCGCGCGCGTGGATCCGAAGGGCTGCCCCACGGACGCGGACAAAGACGGCGTGCTGGACGGGATCGACCAGTGCCCCAACACCCCCGCGGGAGCGACCGTGGATGCCGCCGGCTGTCCCATCGATTCGGACAAGGACGGCGTTCCGGACGGCCTCGACAAGTGCCCCAACACGCCGGCGGGGGCGGAAGTGGACAACGTGGGGTGCCAGCGCTTCAAGGACACGGACGGCGACGGCGTCGACGACTCCAAGGACAAGTGTCCGGGGACTCCGGCAGGCACGCGGGTAGACGCCATCGGCTGCATGATCCTGTTCACGCCGGAGCGCGCCCCCGTGATCCTGCGCGGCGTGCTGTTCGAGACCGGCAAGTCGGCCTTGAAGCCCGAGTCCTACACGGTGCTGGACATCGTGGCGCAGTCGCTCGTCGCGAATCCGCAGATCCGGATCGAGATCGCGGGTTACACCGACATCACTGGGTCCGCCACGCTGAACCGGAGGCTCTCGCAGGCGCGGGCGGATGTGGTGCGCGCGTACCTCGTCAGCAAGGGCGTCCCGCCGACCCGCATGACGTCGAGGGGGTACGGCCCGGCCAATCCGATCGCCCCGAACACCACGCCAGCGGGGCGCACGCTGAACCGACGCGTGGAGCTGCACCAGTTACCGTAGGCGCAGAGGAGCCGATATGAGAAGGCTCGGGGTGCTGGTGGGGTTGCTGGCGCTCCCGCGGGGGAGTGTCGCGGCCCAGCATGCCGGTCAGTTCGAAGTCGGCGCGTTCGGCTCCTACGCGCGTTACGACGCCGCCTTCGGCCTCGCCAACAAGGTCGGCGGCGGCGCGCGGCTCGGGTATTTCCTCGGCAACGTGGTCGGGCTGGAGGGCGACGTCCTGTTCCAGCCCGGCTATACCTTCTCGACCGGCAGCACGACGGCCACCATGCAGCCCCTGATCGGGAGCGCCAGCCTGGTCGCCAACGTCGTGCGGGGCCCCCGGGTCGTCCTCTACGTGCTCGGCGGCTATTCGCTACTCGACTTCGGGACGCGGGCGCCCTACGACTTTACCGACCACGCGGCGCACGGCGGCGCCGGCGCGCGGATCTTCCTGACCGACCGCGTCGCGCTGCGGCTCGAGGGCCGCGGCATCTACACGCCGCGTACCAGTGCGGCGTCCAGTTCCGGCACGGCGACCCATGTCGTCGCGACGGCGGGCCTCTCGGTGCTCCACCTGGGCAGGCCCCCGAAGGTCGCCGACGTCGCCGACAAGGCCGGCGTCCCCGACCGCGTGGTCGCCTGCCCGAACCCGCCGCTCGGGGCGACCCTCGACCCGCGCGGCTGTCCGCTGGACTCCGACCTCGACGGCGTGTACGACGGCCTCGACAAATGCCCCGGCACGCCCGCCAGCGCACGGGTGGACGTGACCGGCTGTCCCAGCGACGCCGACCGCGACGGCGTCCCGGACGGGATCGACCAGTGCCCCGACACGCGACCCGGGTCGCAGGTGGACACGAAGGGCTGCCCCACGGACTCCGACGCCGACGGCGTCCCGGACGGCGTCGACAAGTGCCCCACTACGCCCGCCGGCGCCGTGGTGGACGCCGTCGGCTGCCCGGTGGACGCGGACAACGACGGCGTGCCGGACGGGATCGACCAGTGTCCCGGCACCCCGTCGGGCGCGCTGGTCGATCCGAAGGGCTGCCCGATGGACACGGACCTGGATCGCGTGCCGGACGGCCTCGACCGATGCCCGTACACGCCGGCCGGTACACCGGTCGACGCCACCGGCTGCGCGGTGGTCAGCGACTCGGACCGGGACGGCGTGCCCAACAACCTCGACAGGTGCCCGAACACGCCGCCGGGCGTGCAGGTGGACGCGAACGGCTGCCTCGTCCTGTTCCAGCCGGACGTCGTCTCGCGGCCCGCGCCGGGCGCCCCGCCACGGCCGACGTTGATCCTGCTGGGCGTGAACTTCGAGTCGAGCAGGTCCGCGCTCAGGCCGGAGTCGTACGGTGTGCTCGATCAGGTCGCGGCGTCGCTCATGGCCAACCCCGACATCCGGATCGAGATCGCCGGCTACACCGACAGCACCGGTTCGGCGGCGCTCAACCTCCGGCTCTCGCAGGCGCGCGCGGCGGCGGTGCGGGCATACCTCGCGCGCGACGGCGTGCCGCTCGGCCGGATGAGGGCCAGGGGATACGGAGCGTCGGGATACATCGCGCCCAATACCACGCCGGCGGGACGGGCACAGAACCGGCGGGTGGAGTTGCACAAGCTGCCGTGAAGGGCTAGACGCACAACAGCCCAGACGCACAAGACGTGCAACCACTCGACGCATCGACGCGCCCTTCCTCCCCCTATGCACCGGCAGTTCGGGTCCGTATTTTTCGCGTTCCCCGAAACAGTCGGTGCGAGCACTTCGATGCTGACCCGTTCGCTGCCGCTCCTCGTCGCCATCGCGGCGGGGGCGGGGTGCCGGGCCGCGGCGCGACCCGCTGCGGTTCCCCAGCCGAGCCCTCGCCGTCCGTGGCAGGCGACCGACTACTACCGCCTCGTGTCAATTGCCGAACCGCAGTTGTCCCCGGACGGCAAGCAAATGGCGTTCACCGTGACCACGGTGGTCGAGGAGAACGATCGAAGGTCCCGGCAAATCTGGGTAGCGCCGACCGACGGATCCTCTCTTCCGGCTCGGGCGACCGCTCCTGCCGGCGACGCGGCGCATCCCGTCTGGTCCACCGACGGTGCCGTCCTCGCCTATTCGGACAGCGCCGGGAAAGTGTGGTTCAAGCCGGTTCGTTCCCGCGGCCGGCCGTACCAAGTCCCCGGGGTTCACGGCCCGCCCGTGTTCTCGCCGGACGGCCGCTGGATCGCGTTCGGGTGGCGTGGGCCGAAACCGGACAGTCTGGAGCCGTGGCGCGACCGGGTGTCGCCCGCCGCGATCACCCGGGCACCGGACGTCAAGCGATTCGACGGTCGGGTCTACACCTCGCTGCCCGTCGTCGCCGACGAGCGCGGGTTGCTGCCGCCCCGCGAGGTGCGGCGGCCCATCCACCTCTACCTCGTCCCGGTGGAAGGCGGGGAGCCGCGACAGCTGACCAGCGGCACGCTGGGCCAGACCGACGCCGCGTGGTCACCCGACGGCACGGCGATCGTGTTCGAGCAGGACTCGACGGAAGACGACGAGGCCCGTTACGAGCCGCGGCCGCAGCTCTACCGGCTCAGCGTCCTGGACGGGAAAGTGTCGCGGCTGGTCACCGGCTTTCCGGAGAACCGCTCACCAGCCTGGTCTCCGGACGGGCAGTGGATCGCGTTCGTCTGCTCGCAGGGACGGGGCCAGGAAAGCGACGTCTGTGTGATTCCGGCGGCCGGCGGGCCGGCCCGCGCGCTCACCGCATCCTGGGATCTTGACCCGGCCGATCCCCTGTGGTCGGCCGACTCCAAGACAATCCACTTCGTCGCCGAGACACGGGGCAACGTACATCTGTTCGCGGTGCCGCTCGCGGACGGCCCCGTGCGCCAGGTCACGACGGGAGAGCGACAGCTTCGGGACCCCGTGCTGTCACGCGACGGCAAGTGGCTCGCCTACACCGCGAGCGACGTCACGCATCCGGTCGAGCTGTACGTGAGGCCGATCGGCTCGGACGCCGAGCGGCGATTGACCTCGTTCAACGATGGCCTGCTCGCGCAGGTGGTGACGATCCCGGCCGACACGTTCTGGCAAGCCGGCGTCGGTGGCCTCCGCGTCGAAGGCTGGCTCATGCGCCCCTACGGCTACGAGCCGGGGAGGAAGTATCCGTTGGTCCTGTCCATTCACGGTGGCCCACACGCCAACTACGGCAACGTCTTCTTCCCCGAATTCCAGATGCTCGCCGGGCAGGGCTACTGGGTGTTGTTCACGAACCCGCGAGGCTCGAGCGGATACGGTCACGCGTTCACCTTTGCCACCCGCGGGCGGTGGGGAGCGGACGACTACCGGGATCTGATGAACGCGGTTGATCTCGCGATTGCCCGCGGCGGGGTGGACACGACGCGGATGGGCGTGCTCGGCGGCTCGTACGGCGGGTTCATGACGAACTGGATCGTGTCGCACACGAGCCGGTTCGCGGCCGCGGAAACCGACCGGTCCATCTACAACTTCTACTCGTGGTACGGCTCTTCCGACGCGCAGGGCCTCACGGACTACGAGTTTTTCGGTCCGCCCTGGGAGCGGGACTCGCTGTACCGCGCGCTGTCACCGATGACCTACGCGAACGCCATCCGGACGCCGATGCTCATCGTGCACAGCGAGGACGACCGCCGCACGCCGATCACGGACGCGGAGCAGCTGTTCGCGATGCTCCGGAGACGCGGCGTGCCCTCGGAGTTCGTGCGCTACCCGCGCTCCTTCCACGGGCTCTCCCGCACCGGCCCGCCCTGGCTGCTGGTGGACCGGCTGGAGCGCATCCGCACCTGGTTCGCGCACTGGCTCGGCACCGGCGACAGCGCGCCGACCGCCGGATCGACCCGTTAGCGCCGTGACGCCGCGTGCCGTCCTCGCCCTCCTCGCGGCGGGGCTGTGTGCCGCGCCCGCGTTGGCGGGGCAGCAGCGCGGCGCACGCCCCGCGCGCGTGCCCACGCCCAGATCGGTCCTCGGGTTCGAGCCCGGCGAAGACCGGAAGCTCGCCGATTGGCCGGTGCTGGTGCGCTATTATCAGGCGCTCGCCAAGGCGAGCGACCGGGTGGACTACCGCGAGGTCGGAAAGAGCACGCGCGGCGCGCCGTTCGTGGCGCTCGTGATCTCGAGCCCGCAGAACCTGAGGCGCCTCGACCGCTACCGCCGGCTCAACGCCCAGCTCGCCGATCCCCGCACGCTCAAGAACGCCCGCGAGACGCAGGAGGCACTGCGGGACGGCCGCACGATCGTCCTCATCACGTCGGGGATCCACTCGACCGAGGTGGGTGGGAGCCTGACCCCGGCCGTGCTCGCGTACCGCCTCGCCACCGACACCGGGGGCGCGACGCGCGCGATCCTGGACAACGTGATCCTGTGGCTGGTGCCCTCACTCAATCCCGACGGGGTCACGATCGTCACCCGCTGGTACAACCGCACGTTGGGCACGCCCGCCGAGGGGACCGACCCGCCGGAGCTGTACCACCACTACGCGGGCCACGACAACAACCGCGACTGGTACGCGTTCACGCAGGTCGAGACCCAGCTCACGGTGGACTCGATCCACAATGTGTGGCACCCGCAGATCGTGCACGACATCCACCAACAGGACACCGACGGGTCGCGGCTCTTCCTGCCGCCGTACCTCGATCCGATCGAGCCGAACGTGGACCCGTTGCTCGTGGACGGCGTCAACGCGCTGGGCAGCGCAATCGCGTGGCAGCTCGCCGGGCAGGGGAAGACGGGCATCGCGCTGAACGCGGTGTACGACGCCTGGACGCCGGCGCGGGCGTACCAGCATTACCACGGCGGCGTGCGCATCCTCTCGGAGGCGGCGAGCGCGAACCTCGCATCACCGCTCGACGTGCCGTTCGACCGCCTCGCCACCCGGGCGCGGGGCTTCAATCCGCGGGAGCGGTCGTGGAACTTTACCAACCCCTGGCCCGGCGGACGCTGGACGCTGCGCGACATCGTCGCCTATCAGACCGACGCCGCCTACGCGCTGCTCGAGAACGCGGCCCGCTACCGGGACCGCTGGCTGGCGAGCTTCCTGGCGGTGGAATCGCGCGCCGTGCGCGGCTGGAAGGGATGGCCGTATGCGTACGTGATCCCGCGCCAGCAGCGCGACACCATCGGGCTCGCGACACTGCTCGGCATCCTGCACCGCGGCCAGGTGGAGATCCGCACCGCGCTGCAGCCGGTGACGGCCGGCAGCCAGCGGTTCGCGGCCGAGAGCTACGTCGTCGTGCTGCGGCAACCCTACGCGGCGTTCGCGAAGGCGCTGCTCGAGCCGCAGCGCTACCCCGACCTCCGGCTGTACCCCGGCGGCCCGCCGTTGCCGCCTTACGACGTCACGGCGCACGCGCTCCCGCTGCTGATGGGCGTGACCGCGGTGGCCGCGCGCGATTCGCTGCGCGTCGGCCTGTCGCCGCCGGTCGAGCCGCCGACGGCGACGCCCGGCTATCCCGGGCTCGCGGGCCCGGACGCGCCCCGCATCGGGCTGTACCGGTCATACGTCAACTCCACGGACAAGGGGGCGATGGACGAGGGGTGGACACGCTGGGTGTTCGACACGTGGAGGGTGCCGTACGTCTCGGTGGTGGACTCCGTGGTGCGCGGGGGCAAGCTCCGGGAGAGCTTCGACGTGATCGTGCTGCCCGACCAGGAGCCGCACGACATTCTCGACGGTCTGTCCCGCCAGTACCCCGCGCCGTACCCGGGCGGGCTCGCGCAGGACGGCGTGCAGGGGCTGCGCCAGTTCGTGCAGGACGGCGGCACACTGATCGCGCTCAACGAGGCGAGCCGCTTCGCCGTCGAGCAGCTGCGGCTCCCGGTCCGCAACGTGCTCGAGGGCGTGGCGGACGACGAGTTCTACGCCCCCGGTTCGATCTTCCGGCTCGAGCTCGACACCGCCCAACCCATCGCGCGCGGCCTGCCGGCGCAAAGCATTGCGTGGTTCGAGAGCGGCCCGGCGTTCGAGGTGCTCGACTCGAGCGTCGCGCGGGTCGTCGGGCGCTATCCGGCGGACGCCGACAAGGTGCTGTTGTCAGGGTGGGTGCTGCACCCCGAGCGAGTAGCCGGCCGGGCCGCCCTCATCGAGGTGAAACAGGGGACCGGCCGGGTGGTCTTGTTCGGCTTCCGGGCGCAGTACCGGGGTCAGAGCATCGCGACTTTCCCCTTGCTATTCAACAGCTTACAGCCGACCGCGAAGTGAGTGTGATGGGCCGCCTTGCCTGATTCCGGGTCGCTTCCTATGGTGTATGCCCCATATGGCAGTGCTCCGGCAGGCAAGCGCGCTCTTGCTGGCCGCGCTCTTCGTGAGTCGCGGCCTTTTTGCTCAGGACGCAGTTACGCCCCGGCCCGACTCCATCCGCCCCGCGGTTCCGCCGCTCATCGCCCCCGACCAGGCGCGCGTCTCCCTCCGGCCGGTCGACATCCGCTACGTGCAGCAGGCCGCCCTGCTCACGCCGCCCGCCCGGTCGATCAAGGGGCTGTATGTGAACGCGTGGGCGTTCGCCTCGCCGAAGCTGCGACAGCTCGTCCGGCTCGCCGACGACACGGAGATCAACGCCTTCGTGATCGACGTGAAGGACGACACGGGGTGCATCCTGTATCCGTCGACGGTGCCCACGGCGCAGCAGATCGGGGCGAGCCGCTGCGCGCGCGCGAAGGACGCGCCGGCCCGGCTCGACACGCTCGCCGCGCACGGCATCTACGCGATCGCGCGAATCGTCGTCGCCAAGGACCCCTTGCTCGCGGAGCGGAAGCCGCAGTGGTCGGTGAGGGACCGTGGCACGGGCGGCCTGTGGCGTGACCGGATCGACATCGCCTGGGTCGACGCGTACAACGACTCGGTCTGGATCTATTCGGCCCAGCTGGCCGAGGAGGCGGTGCGGCTGGGATTCCACGAGGTGCAGTTCGACTACGTGCGCTTCCCCGACGAGCCGCCCCACCGCCTGGCGCAGGCGATCTTCCCCGCCCGCCGCGCCGGCCAGACGCAGCGCGAAGCCGTGCGCGACAACATCACGCTGCTCAAGAAGCGCCTCAAGCCGCTCGGCGTGCCCGTGACCTTCGACATCTTCGGCCTTACCGCGTCGACCACCACAGGGGATCTCGGGATCGGGCAGGTGTGGGAGGATTTCATCAACATCGCCGACGTCGTACTGCCGATGGTCTATCCCAGCCACTACTACCGCGGCGCCTTCGGAGTCGCGCGGCCCAACGCCGAGCCGTATCGCGTCGTGCGCTACGCGATGCGCGACGCGCTGCAGCGCTCCCGGCCGCACGCCGCCGCGGCCGAGATCCGGCCGTTCCTGCAGGCGTTCACGCTGGGCCGCCGGCTCCCGCGCTACACCCCGTTCGAGATCCGCGAGCAGATCCGCGCCGTCGAGGAGCTGGGGATCACGTCATGGGTGTTGTGGAACCCGCGGAGCGTCTACCAACGCGATTCGCTGCGGCCCAAGCGGAGCGTGGAGCCCGCCACGCGGGAGCTGTCGAGCGCGGTGGCCGGGCGCTAGTGCCGTGACCCGCGGAGGCCGGAACCCGGGCTACGGCTCGGCGGCGAGCGCCATCCCGGGTCGCCACTCGGTGATGTAGCCGGCGATGGCCGAGGCCGCGACCGTGTAGGGGTTGGCGAGATAGAGCTGGCCGGGACCCGAGCGGCCCGGGAAGTTGCGGTTGATCGCGCTCACGGTCACCTCGTCGCGCGTCTTCGAGACGCCGGGCCCCGCGTTGATGCAGGCGCCGCACGACGGCTCGAGAAACGTGGCGCCCACCTGCCGGAACAGCTCGAGATACCCCTGCTCCTCGCAGTAGCGCTTCACGTCCTGCGAGCCGCTCTGGATGTAGAAGCGCACCCAGGGCGCCACGCGCTCCCCCCGGTCCGCCGCCTCCCCAAGCACCCGCGCGTACATGTCCATGTCTTCCTTTTTCCCGGCGGTGCAGGAGCCGGCGTACGCGATGTCCACGCGGATGCGCCCCGCGACCTCCTCGATGGAGCGCCCGTTCCCGGGGTCGCCCGGCAGGGCGATCATCGGCCGCAGCGCGTTCGCGTCGATCTCGATCACCTCGCAGTACTCGGCGCCGGGATCGCTCTCGAGCCCCTCGCACAGGCGCTCGGCCTCGCCCCGCGGCATGCCGCGGTACGCCATCAGGTACTCGACCGTCTTCTCGTCCGGCGCCACGTAGCCCGTGAACCCGCCCACCTCGGCGGTCATGTTGGCCATCGTGGCCCGCTCATCCACCGACAGGGCCGCGACGGCAGCCCCACCGTACTCGACGAGCTTGCCGATGGCCCGGCCGCTCTTCACGTAGCGGTGGCGCAGGATCTCGAGCATGAAGTCCTTGGCGGTCACGTTATCGGGCTTGGTGCCGCGCACCACCACCTTCACCGTCTCGGGGACGGTGATGCGCACGTCCTTCGTGATCCACGAGTTGAAGATCGCGGTCGTGCCGACCCCGAACGCCACACACCCGACCGCGCCGGCATGCGGGGTATGCGAATCACTCCCGATGATCACCATTCCCGGCTCGGCGTGCCCCTCCAGGATCTTCGAGTGGCAGATCGCCTCCGACCCATGGTGCCCGAGCCGCAGCTCGCCGTACAGCTTGATCCCCTGCTTCTCCGCGAACTCGCGCTGCTTCTTCTCGAGCTGCAGCGCCACGTCGAGCAGGCCTTCCTTGACGCGCTCGGCGGTCATCGCCTCGCCGAGGAACGTCAGGTGGTCGCGGAACATGAGGACGGAGCCCGGGTCGGAGACCTTCTCGTCCTTGCCGACCAGCTGCTCGAAGAAGATCGCCGCCATCGGCGTCACGTACTCGTGGCTGAACCGGATGTCGGTGACGACGAAGCCCTCGTCCCCGGGCTTCACCGCCGGCACGCCGACCCTCCCGCTCGACGGGTCCATCACCCAGTGCCGCGCGATGATCTTCTCGCCCAGCGTCATCGGCCGCGGCCGGGTCGCGGGAGGCGTGAGCGCCACCTTCCCCTGCAGGCGGGCCACGTTGAAGTTGAACAGCCCGCCGTACTCGACGATGCCGCGGGTGATCTCCCCTTCCCCCTCGCTAAAGGCCGCGAGCGGGATGGCCTCGCCGCGACGCACCGTGTCGATGATCGAGAAATCCGTGGTCGTGAGAATCCCCAGGTTCTGGCAGTTCTCGCGGTAGATCCGCTCGATGTTCTCGGCGATGACGAGCTTGATCCCCGCGCACATCTCGGCGAAGGGCGACTGCTCGCGCGACGAGCCCTTGCCGCGCCGCTTCCCGCTCACCGACGCGACGAACCCGCCGCGCTTGACCGCGCCGCGCGTGATGGGGAACTCGTCGCCGCACTTCAAGCCCAAGTACGGAAAGTCGCCGAGGGTTTCGTCGTAGTAATAGCAGACGTAGGCGGGGGTGATTTCGTCGGTCGAGATGTCGTCCCGCAGCTTGATCGCGGGGGCCCAATCGAGATCGGTCCCCTCGAGTTGGCGCCGGACCAGCGCTGGATCCTCGGCCAGGAACAGGATCCGGCCCGGGAACCGGACTCGATCAGGCAGCCGCTCGACGCGACGGGACTCCAACCCAGCGAGCATGCGCCAAAGATCGCCCCTTGCCGGGACCCGATCAAGCGGATTTCCTTGGTGGCCAGTGATCCTCCTGCTGCTGGCCCTCCAGAGCGCGCCCGGCACCCCGCGGGTCACGCTGGCGGTCAACCTCCAGAGCCCGCGCGTGCGCGAGAGCTCCGGCGTGGTGGTGAGCCGCGCGCACCGCGGCGTCCTGTGGACGCACAACGACTCGGGCGACGGTCCCTACGTGTACGCCACCGATCTGAGCGGCGCCGACCGCGGCGCCGTGCGCATCCGCGACGCTCGGGCCGTGGACTGGGAGGACATCGCTCTCGGTCCCTGCCCCGCCGCGGGCGGCGCCTGTCTCTACATCGCGGACACAGGTGACAACGAGGAGAACCGCAAGTCCGTGGTGATCTACGCCGTGCCCGAGCCCGATGTCCCGACCGGGCCTGCGGACACCGCACGCTCCGCCCGCGCGTCGGCGCTCCGTCTCAGGTATCCGCGGGGTCCGGACGACGTCGAGGCGATCTACCTGTCACCGCGCGACAGTGCGCTCTATCTCGTCGGCAAAGGGCGGCGCGGGGCGGTCCATCTGTACCGCGTGCCGCGGGGAGCCTGGCGCGGGGACACCGTCGTCACCGCCTCGCTGGTCCAGGCCCTGCCCATCGTCACGTTCGCCGCGCTGGGACGCCTGGTCACCGGCGCGGGCGTGCGCCCCGACGGTCGGCTCGTCGCGATCCGCACCTATGCGGAGATTTACTTCTTCGTCCCGGGCGCCGGGGGCCGACTCGCCCCGAGCAAGCGGCCGGTGTGTAATGTCGCCGGGCTCGAGGTCCAGGGAGAAGCGATCGACTTCCTCGACGACACGACCCTTGTGCTCACGAGCGAAGGCGGCGCACGCACCCCTCCGTCGCTGCACGCGCTGCGCTGCCCGGGGTGAACGAAAGGAGCCATTCGCCAATGTCCTGGAGATGGTCCGCGGCCGTCGCGATGCTGTGGGGCGGGTGCGCTGCGCCGCAATCGGCACCTTCCACGCCGCTCGCCGCGCCGCTCCCTCCGGTGAGCGCGGCGGCGTTGGACGCGCACCTCAAGTACCTGGCGGACGACCTGCTCGAGGGCCGGGCGCCGGCGACACGCGGCGGGCGACTCGCGGCCCGCTACGTCGCGGCGCAATTCCAGGCGGCCGGGCTCGAGCCGGCGGGGGCCGACGGCTCCTACTTCCAGCCGGTCGCGCTCGTGGGGATGGTGCCGCACCCGTCGCTCGTGTGGGGGCAGGGCGGCTCGACCAGGGCGCTCAAGTATCTCGACGAGTTCGTCGCGTGGGCGGAGCGGCCGGAGGGGCACGTCGTCGGGGACGGCGACCTCGTGTTCGTCGGCTACGGCGTGCGCGCGGCCGAGTGGCAGTGGGACGACTACAAGGACACGGACGTCCGCGGCAAGGTGCTGCTGATGCTCGTGAACGACCCCGGGCTGCAGGACTCGACCGTGTTCAACGGTCGGGCGCTGACGTACTACGGCCGCTGGACCTACAAGCTCGAGGAGGCGGCGCGCCGCGGCGCGTTGGGCGCGATCCTCGTCCACACCACCGAGAGCGCGACCTATCCGTGGGACGTGGTACGGGGGTCGTGGTCGGTCGAGCAGTTCAAGCTCGACCGCACGCCGGCGCAGACCATCGCGTTCGCCGCCTGGGTGACGCACGACGCCGCGCAGGCGGTGCTCGCCCAGGCGAGCCTCGACCTCGACTCGCTGACGCGCGCCGCGGCGCGCCGCGACTTCCACCCGGCGGCGACCGGCGTGCGCGTCGCGGTGGACATCACGAGCAGACTGCGGCGGGTCCGCTCCGAGAACGTCGTCGCGAAGCTGCCGGGCGGCGATCCGGCGGTCGCGGGCCAGGTCGTGCTGTTCACGGCCCACTGGGACCACAAGGGCATCGGCCCCGCGATCGGGGGCGACTCGATCTACAACGGCGCCGAGGACAACGCCTCCGGAGTCGCCGCGCTACTCGCCGCCGCGCAGGCCCTCACCCACGTCGCGCCGCCGCCGAGGCGAACGCTGTTGTTCGTCGCGACGACGGCCGAGGAAAGCGCGCTGCTGGGCAGCGAAGCGTACGTCCTCAGCCCACTCGTGCCCCTCGAGCGCACGGCCGCGGTGCTCAACCTCGACGTGACGAACGTGCGCGGCGCGACGCGGGACATCGACGCCCTGGGCACCGACCGCTCGACCCTCGGGCCGATGTTCGAGGCCGCGGCGCGCGCCGAGTCGCTGGTCGTGGTGCACGAGCCGGACCTGCGGGGTTCGTTCTACCGGTCGGATCATTTCCCCTTCGCGCGCGCCGGCGTCCCCGTGCTCTCGATCGAATCGGGGACGGATTTCGTCGGCCGGCCCGGCGGGTGGGGGAAGCAGCAGCACGACCTCTACAACCTGGAGCGCTACCATCGGCCGAGCGACGAATACCGGCCGACGTTCACCTACGAGGGCACCGTGCAGCAGGTGCGCGTGACGATGCGCGTGGCGCTCGCCGTGGCGAACGCGCCGGAGCTGCCGCGCTGGCTGCCCAACTCCGAGTTCCAGCGCCGGAACGACCGCAGTGTGCCTTGAGTGCAATCGATTGCACCAGGCATAACCGACTACAGCACAAGATAATAGCGGGATCGCCCGTGCGGCCTCTGGCCGATCCGCACGTCCCCGAATAAGTTTGCGGGCTTTTTGACACGAGCCGCCGCCCTCGTCACCGCGGAGCGAGCACCTGGAACTTCCGACCTCCCATCGGTTGCCGCTGTCCTGGCTGCTCGAAGCGGCGAGCCCGCCGATCGTGTATCGGGCCTATTCCGAAGTAGTGCCGGAGACCGCTCGCGACCCCGAGCGGCTGGCCGCGCTGCACCAGGCCGTGCTCGACTACAAGATCGCCCAGGCGATCGCCCGCAAGCAGAAGGCGGCGACCGGACTGTGGGGCGGCAACCTCCTCGGCCCGGGGCCGTCGAAGGCGCACGGCTGGACGGAGACCGGCACGATCTATCAGTACCGGCGGCTCCTCGAGCTGGGCTGGCCGCCGTCCGAGCGTCCCTTCCGGCTCGCCGATCGGTTCCTCTATCAGATCCTCTCCCGCATCGAGCCGGACGACCCGGACCCGATGGCGGCCCAGCGGGCGCTGGAGCTGCTGGTCGAGTTCCAGAAGCCCGCCAAGACCGACCCCGGGCTCGCCCGTTGGGCGCGGCAGATGGAGCGGCAGGCCGCGGCGTGCGCGCTCGCCCGCGCCGGACACGTCGACGATCCCCGCGTGCGGGGGACGGCGCACAACATCGCGAGCAGCATCTCGCAGTTCCTGCGGAGCGAGCTCGTCGAGAAGCCCTTTCGGAAAGCCCAGGGCAAAACCGTCCTCGATCCCGCGAGCTACCCGCCCACGATCTTCGCCATCGAAATGCTCGCGTTCCTGCCGCCCGTGCAGCGCGAGCGGGCAGGGTTCATCGAGCGGCTGGGACACTACCTGTCGTCGCCCGCCCCGCGGCGGGCGTTCTCCATCCTGGCGGGCAGGAAGCTGCTCAAACCCGTCTTCGAGATTCTCGGCGACCCCCTGCGCGCGGACGCAGCGGGACACGTGCCCGACGTGCCGTTCGCAGTCTACTGGTCGGAGCTCTTGGCCCGGCTGGGTCTCGTCCGTCAGATCCCCAGCACCAGCCGCGTGCTCGCGCGGCTGTTGCGGGAGTGCGACGACCAGGGGATCTGGAGCCCCAAAAGCCTGCGGGCCATGCCGCGGTCCACGAGCCCCCTCACGGCCCATTACTTTCCGCTTGAAGGGCCGGGAAAGAGCCCCGCCCAGCGGCAGACCGACGTGACGTTCCGGCTCGCGCTCATCGCGCGCATCATGGGGATTCCGATCGAGGTCGTATGACGGCCCGCCAGAGCTTCGCCTGACGCGACGAGTCACGCTCGCGCTGATCCTGGCGGCCGGGTGCCGGCCCGCGCCGCTCCCGGAGGCCCAGCGCTTTCCGGCGGGGACGGCGTTGCAGGCGCACTATCTCCCCGTCGACGCGACAAGAATCCGCTACATCGACGCCGGTCAAGGAACGCCCGTGATCCTCCTCCACGGGCTCGGGGCCTCGGTCTACGCCTGGCGCAAGACGATCGGTCCCGTGAGAGCGGCGGGCTTCCGAGTGGTGGCGTTCGACAACCGGGGATTTGGCTCGTCCGACAAGCCCGCGCACGGGTACACGAACGCGGAGTACGCGAGCCTCGTCGTGGCGCTGATGGATTCACTGCACATCGCGGACGCCGTACTGGCGGGCCACTCCATGGGCGGCGCGATCGCCGCCGAGACGGCGATCCGGTTTCCCAAGCGGGTGCGCGGCCTGGCGCTGATCGCTGCCGCAGGCCTGGGGGTCCGGGAGCCGGTGCTGTTCCGCGTGGCGCGGTGGCCGGTGCTCGGGGCGTTCGCCGTGGCATTGCAGGGCCGTGGGTTCGTCGAGCGGGTGCTCAAATCCTCGTACGCGGACCCCAGCAAAGTGACCCCCGCGGACGTAGAACAGTACTACGCGCCCGTCGCCGACCCCGCCTACGGCCGCGCGCTGCGCGGCGTGCTGCGCGAGTTCCGGTTCAGCGGGCTCACCGGGAGGGTGGACCGGATCCAGGTGCCGGTCCTCGTCCTCTGGGGCGAGGAGGATCGTTGGATTCCGATCGCCCTCGGCCGCGCGCTCGCCGCCCAGCTCGCCCGCTCGGCGTTCCTGTCGATCCCGCGGGCCGGGCATTCGGTGCAGGAGGAGGCGCCTGACGAGGTGAACCGCCTGCTGATCAAGTTCCTGAGGGAAGGATTGCCACGCGTTCCGGAGAATCTCGCATGGTCCACGCCGTCCTCGCCCTGATCACGCTCCAGCAGCCCGTGGATTCGGCCTATACGGCCACGATCCGCGCGCTCACGACGGAGCCCCGCTTCAACACCGAGCTGACGGACCACCTCCCCGCGGACCCCAGGGTGCCGACGCCTCTGCAAGCGCTTGGCTACGTCCCGGGCACGGTCGGCCGGCTGTCGTACGTCGCCGACATCACCCGGTACCTGCGGGCGCTCGAAGCCGCGTCGCCGCGTCTCCGTGTCGCTGATGGAGCTCGCCTACCGCCTCGCAGTGGAAGAGTCGCCCTTCATCCGGCAGATTCGCGACAGCATCATCACCCTGATCACGCCGGTGACCGAGGTGGACGAGCGCGACCGCATGGTAGACATCTACCGCTACCGCAGGGCGCACCACAACATCGGCCCCAACCTGATCTACTGGGGACGGTACACGGCGCACGACAACAACCGCGACGGCATCGTGATGTCTCAGGTGCTCACGCAGACCATGCTGCGCGGGTTCTTCACGTGGCATCCGACCGTGCTCCACGACCTCCACGAGTCCGTCCCCTTTCTCTATGGGGAGCTTTGCGCTCGCGTTCAACACGATCCTCAATTGGAACGACCTCGACGTCGCGTGACCGCTGAACCTGAAGCCGGCGGGTCGGCCGCGCGTGGCGGAAGACGGCGTCGGGGACGAGCACGGGCCGTGACGAGCGGCGTGCCGGCTGGCTGGCGGGACAATCGCCCCAGGCATAGATTTCCTCAACCATTTGGTTGAGGTCGTCGACCTGAAACCCAAGCTAAGCAACTCCAGTGCGTTACGTATCATGGCGGCAGCCCGCGACGAGTTCGCGAAGCGGGGGTTCGACGGCGCGCGGGTGGATCAGATCGTCCGGCGGGCGGGAGTCAACAAGCAGCTCCTCTTTTACTACTTCCACTCCAAACGAGGACTGTTCGACGCCGTCCTCGCCCGCGGCGCGACGCAGCTCGAAGAGGCACTCACGCATCTCGGGACGGCGGACGGCCGACCGCTCGATCGGCTGCGCGCGACCCTCAGGGCGCTGTTCGACTTCCTCCTCGCGCACCCCGAGCTAGTGACGCTGCTCACGCAGGCCGGACGCTCGAACGCCCGCCCGTTCTCGCCGGCGGTCACGCGGCTCGTGGTGGTGCTCGCCGAAGGACAGGGCCGTGGAGAGGTGCGGGACGACGTGGACCCCCATCTGGCGGCAGCGCAGGCCCTGGTCCTGATGGTGGCGTACTTGGGGCTCGAGTCGCTGATCGCGGCGAGCGCGCCACCGCTTGGCGTGGACGAGCCGGGGCTCAGGGAGCGGTGGAAGGAGGCGGCGGTGCGGCTGTTTCTGGAGGGAGTCGCGGCCCGCGTCACCAGTTGAGCCAGTACGACGCCTTCACCAGGAAGGTGTTGTCGGGATGCAGGTCGAACAGGTCCCCGAAGTCGCCCATGAGCGAGCGTGTGCCGCTGGCCGGCCGGGAGTCCGCCCGCCCTTGCGACCAGACGACGAAGAGCGTCGAGCCGGGCCGGTATTCCCAGCGCAGCACGACGTTTGAGTTGAACTGCTTGAAGTTGACCCCGGGGACGGTCGTGCCGCCGTACGGCTGGAAGCGGTCCGCGTACCGCTCGGCCCGGGGGGCCGCAAGCTCGCGGTAGTTCGTGTACGCGCCCTTGCTCACGAACGGCTGGGCGTAGACTTGGAGGGTGAGGTCGCGCGTGATCGTGTAATCCACGCGCCCAGTCAGTGACAGTTGCTTTTGGTCCAGGTGCGCAAAGGCGTAATGCGTGCCCGTCGAATCTGGGCCGAACGGCCTACGGTCGTTGATGTTGTGCGTGACGCTGATGCCAACCGTCGTGTTGAACTGCGACGCGATGCGGAGGGACACCTGCGAACCCAGGTTGACCGACTCCGACCGCCCGCGATCTCCGCGCCAGTAATTCGTCCACACGGCGGGTACCACGATCGCCCGGCTGTCGCCGTCCCATTCCGCCCAGGCGGAGACATACGGATCGACCCGCAGCGCCGGGCCGCCGCGCGTGCAATCGAGGTCACAGAACGTCGTGCCGAGCTGGCCGAACGTCGAGCCGGCATGCGCCCACCAGCCGTTCTTGAGCTGCACGTGCGCGTTGGTGTTGGCGGCGCGCTCGAGCGGCAGCCCAGCCCCCGTCCAGTATTGCCACCAATTGAAGTTCCAGAACGCAGTTTGATACACCCGGCTCGGATGCCGCGACTGCACGCCGAACCAGTTGTTCCAGCTCTGCTGGTTGGCGCGCAGCAGGAAGCCCAGGTCGTTCACCTCGAACCCCGGTGACCGGCGCTGGTAGCTCGTCTCGAAGCGCGTGATCCCGCCGCCCACCTTGCTGAACAGGAGCTCCTCCGCGTCGCCCGTGAGCGACGTCCGCGTGGAGTCCAACGGCAGACTCGCGTCGGGGCGCTGGTAGTAGTGCACGGGGTCCCGCTGGGTCGCGGTGATGGATGCGGGCGTTCCCGCGACGCGACTCCAGTCGAGCGAGCCGAAGAATTGATAGCGGCTCCCCAGGAAGCGGTGCCGAAAGTCGAGTGCGCCCACGTACGCGCTCCGGCGGAGCGCCGCCTCGGTCAACTGGTCGAGGCTACGGTTCACGGCCGTGAACATGACGCCGAGGCCGCTCTGGCCCTGGCGGAAGTCCTGCTGCCCGCGGACGGCCGCGTAGTTAGTGGCGGGCTCGGTGGTGCGAGCCGAGTTGCCCGCGGCGCGCTGGGTAATGGCGTCCAGCACGCCTACGGTTTGCCCACCCGGGAGCCGACCGGTCAGCTTCGCCGCCGCGTAGATCGTGGTGGCGATGGGCGCGCCCGGGTCGTTGCCAGCGAGCTGGGGCGCGCGCCCGATGCGCCGCGAGTAAAACAGTCGCTCGCCGTTGCAGTTCACCTGGCTGCAATTCACGTCGAAGCGGAAGATCCCGGTGCCGGCAACGAAAAAGGGGCGGCGCTCCTGGAGAAAGGTCTCGAACACGGTGAGGTTCAAGACGGCCGGGTCCGCCTCCACCTGACCGAAGTCGGGGTTCACCGTGGCGTCGAGCGTCAGGTTGGACGTGAGCCCATACTTCAGGTCCGCGCCCGCGGTGAGCTTCTGGGAACGGTCGAAGCTGGAGCCGGCTGGCACCGAAACGTTCTTCGTCACCATGTACGGCGCGGCCTCCAGCCGGCGCGGCGCCGGCAGTCCAGCCAGGCCGGTGACGTCGCCAAGCTGCGAGGCGAACCCCGCCCGCGACTGCCGGTACACCGGCCAGCCGACGCGTTCGTTGTACCGCTGGATGTCGCGCCACACGCCGAAGCCGAAGGTGTTCGTGTCGGCATGCGCGTACCGCAACTGCGACAGCGGAATCCGGAACTCCGCCGTCCAGCCGAGCGAGTCGACCGTGGTCGCCACCTCCCAGACACCGTCCCAGGCCTCGTCCTCGCGATCGTCGTTGTAGATCGCGTAATCGCGCTTCACTCCGGCGGGATTCACCGCAAACTCGTAGCCGGTGCGCCGGTCGTGGTACGAGTCGATGACGATCTTGAGCTGGTCGGTCGGAGCGCGCACGTCGCGGCGCGCGAGGATCTTCAGAATGCTGTCGGGATGGGGATCGAAGGCGCGGATGAACGCGTAAAAGCTGTGGTCGTCGTAGGCGACCTTCGCCTCGGTCCGGAAGCGCGGGTCGCCGTCCTCGCGGGGTGAGAACTCGCGGAACGCCGTGATGGCGGGCGCCTCCCGCCAGACGGCGTCGTCCTCCGTGCCGTCGAGCGCCGGCGCGCGGGACGCGCGCACGGCGACCGCCATCGTTGCCGTGGGCGGTGGCACGCGGCCGTCGCCCGGAGCCGGGCTGCCGGGGACCTGAGCGAGGACGATGACGGCGACGAGCGGCGCGGCCGGCGGCATGACACACTCTCGGGGGGGACCGAGAGCTTAGACGCGGCGCGCGGGGAAAAGGTTGCAGCACCGCGCCCCCGCGCCGCCGTCGTCAGTTTTTCTTCGCCACGAGGCTCGGCTCGACCGGAGCGTTCCCCTCGAACACCAGGCGGCCCGCCTCGAACCGCGCGCCCCGCAGTGCCAGGCTCAGCACGTCGCCCAGCTCCTCGACGAGGTGCACCCGGAGCGAGCGGCGCACGTCCTCGGGCAGATCGTCGAGGTCGGCCTCGTTCTCCTTGGGGAGCACGACGGTCTGAATCCCCGCGCGCACGGCGCCGAGCACCTTCTCCTTGACGCCGCCGATCGGGAGCACCCGGCCGCGCAGGGTGATCTCGCCGGTCATCGCCAAGTCGTGCCGGGCCGGCCGCCGGGACAGCGCCGACACCAGCGCGGTCGCCATCGTCACGCCGGCCGAAGGCCCGTCTTTCGGGATCGCGCCCGCCGGGACGTGAACGTGAATGTCCGTGTCGACGAGCGCGTCTTCCGGGATGCCGAGCTGATCCGCGTGGCTCTTCGCATACGTGAGCGCCGCGCGCGCCGATTCCTTCATCACGTCGCCGAGCTGGCCGGTGAGCACGAGCTCGCCCTTGCCGCGCATCACGCTCGCCTCGACGAACATGATGTCGCCGCCCACGGGCGTGTAGTACATCCCCGTCGCGACGCCGATCTGATCCTCACCCGCCTTGCGCTCGGGGTGGACCTTGGGGCGGCCGAGCAGGTCGTCCACGTGCGTGGGGTCGACCGTGAGGCGCTCCACCGTCCCGCCCGCAATCTTCCGGGCTACCTTGCGGCCGAGCTTGCCGATCTCGCGCTCCAGCTGGCGGACGCCCGCCTCGCGCGTATAGCTCGTGATCATCTCGCCGAGCGCCGCGTCGGTGATCGTGAGCTGCTCCGAGCCGAGCCCGTTCTCCTGCAGCTGCCGCGGGACGAGGTACCGCTTGGCTATCTCGAGCTTCTCGCGCTCGGTGTAGCCCGCGAAGTTTACGGTCTCGAGCCGGTCGAGCAGCGGCGCCGGGATGTTCTGGATGAAGTTCGCCGTCGCGACGAACAACACTTCGGACAGGTCGAACGGGACCCCGAGGTAATGGTCGGTGAACGAGTCGTTCTGCGCGGGATCCAGCACCTCCAGCAGCGCCGCCGCGGGATCGCCCTGGAACGAGATGCCCAGCTTGTCCACCTCGTCGAGCAGGAAGACGGGGTTCTTCGCTCCCGCCTGCTTCATCCCCTGGATGATGCGCCCGGGCATCGCTCCGACGTAGGTGCGCCGGTGTCCGCGGATGTCGGCCTCGTCGCGCGCGCCACCCAGCGAGATCCGGACGTAGGGGCGGCCCATGGCGCGCGCGATCGACTTGGCGATCGACGTCTTCCCGACGCCGGGCGGGCCCACGAACAGCAGGACCGAGCCCTTCGCTTGCTTGTCGTCCTCGTTGCCGCGGGCCTCGCCTTGCGGCGTGCGCTGCCGCAGCTGCCGCACCGCCAGGAACTCGAGGACCTGGTCTTTCACGTCCTGCAATCCATAGTGATCTTCCTCGAGGATCTCCGCCGCGCGCTTCAGGTCGAGCGACTCCTCGGCCCGCTTGTTCCACGGCAGCTCGGCCATCATCTCAAGGTAGGTGCGGATGACCTGGGCCTCCATCGAATCGCGGTTCGCGCGCTCGAGCCGGTGGAGCTCGCGCTCCACTTCCTGTTTCGCGGCCCCGGGAAGCTCGAGGGCCTCGAAGCGCTTGCGCAACTCCTCCACTTCGGTCGCCTCGCCTTCCTCGCCGAGCTCCTTGCGGATCGCCCGCATCTGCTCACGCAGGAACATCTCGCGCTGGCGCTCGCCCAGCTCCTCCTGCACCTGCGACTTGATCTGCTCCTGGGCGTCGAGCACACCGATCTGGCGCTGGACGTGCACCAGCACGCGCCGCAGCCGCTCCTCGACCGAAAGGGTCTCCAGCAGCGCCTGCCGCTCGGCTGGCGTGACGTCGAGATAACCGGCCACGAGGTCCGCCAGCCGTCCGGGATCGGTCACGCCTTCGAGCACCTGGCGGACGACCTCCTCCGGCAGCCCGGACTTCTGGCCCAGCTCCGCGGCGCGCTCACGCGCCTCGCGATGCAGGGCCACGAACGCGGCATCGTCCTGGATGAGCGGCGGGAGGTCCGCGAGCTCCCGCACGACCGCCTGGAGATGGCCTTCGGTTTCCACGTAGTGGAGCGCCGTCCCCCGCATTTCGCCGTGCAGCAGCAGCTGCACGCCGCCGAGCCCGCGCTGGATCTGGCTGATCTTCGCGACCGTGCCCGTGGTGTAGAGCACGGCAGGAGTCACGTGATCGACGTTTTCGCGCTGCGCGACGGCGAAGATGAGGCGCGCCTCGCTCTTCAGCGCCGCCTCGATCGCGCGCAGCGTAGAGGGCCGCCCCGCTCCGATCGGCATGGAAACGCCCGGGAATAGGACCACCTCCCGGAGCGGCAGCACCGGTAGCGTCATGCGCTCAGACATGGGTCCTTCTCCCAGAGATTTGGGTCATGCGACGTTGCCCATTGGGTTGCTAGCATCGTCCGTGCCACCAGAGTCAACACCGCAACGAGGCGCGTCGTTCCAGTCGCGTGCGGCCAATTGGGCAGGAACTGCCGAATAGCCACCAGTTTGCGGCTGTGCGCGGCCAGTGTGGCGCGCTCAAAATCGTAAGTTCCGACCACTCGGGAGGTTGCAACCCCGCGTCGCGGCGAGTAAATCTATGCGCGCACTCCTCGTGAGCCGGGATGAACGACGCCGATAGGTCGCTCACCACGCGCCTGGTTCAGGCGCTGGGAAGCTCGTACACCGTCGAAGGCGAGATCGGCCGCGGCGGCATGGGCGTCGTGTTCAACGCCCGCGACGAGCGGCTGAAGCGCCGGGTGGCGATCAAGGTGCTGCCGCCCGAGCTCGGGTTCCGCGAAGAGATCCGCCTCCGGTTCCTACGGGAGGCGGAGACGGCCGCCCGGCTGTCGCATCCCCACATCGTGCCGATCCACTCGGTGGGCGAGAGTCCGGACGGGCTCGTGTACTTTGTCATGGCCTACGTGGACGGCGAGTCGCTCGGGGGAAAGCTGAAGCGGCGCGGCCGGTTGCCGCCCGAGGAAGCGCGCCGCATCATGCTGGAGACGGCGGACGCGCTCGGGGCCGCGCACGCGCTCGGCATCGTCCACCGGGATGTCAAACCGGACAACATCCTGCTCGAGGGCAGCCGCGGCCGCGTTGTCGTGACGGACTTTGGCATCGCGAAGGCGCTGTCGTCCAGCACGGGGCCGCAGACGCTTACGGCCACGGGCGTGGCGATCGGAACGCCGCACTACATGAGCCCGGAGCAGGCGGCCGGGGACCGGGAGATCGACGGGCGCTCGGACATCTACAGTCTCGGGGTCGTGAGCTATCAGATGCTCGCGGGCGAGCTGCCGTTTCACGCGCCGACCGTTCCGGGGATCCTGATGAAGCACATCACCGAGCAGGCGCCGCTCATCACGGACCGGCGCCCCGACATCCCCGACGATCTCGCGGCCTGCGTGATGCGATCCCTGGAGAAGGACCCGGAGGACCGCTGGCCGACGGCGGACGCGCTGCGGCGCGCGCTTGAGTCGCGCAGCGCTACGCTGGACCGCTCGCGCCGCCCGCCTGCCTGGCAGGCCCCGCGGGGACAGGGAGAGCGGGAGCGGGGGGGCCGGGGGGCGCCGCGGCTGCCGCCGCTGCCGGCCTTCCCACTCCCCCGGGGCCCGGTCCTCAGAGGGCGCCCGAGCCGCCGGCCGCGCGACGCGTCGCAGCTCGCGCCGGCGGGAGAGCCCGAGATCGTGCGCAAGGCCCGCACGAGCATCGTGTCGTGGGCGTCCGTCGCCGGGGGCTGCCTGCTGTTCGACGCCGCCACGGGGTGGCACGGGTGGTCGCTGTGGGTGGCCGTCCCCTGGGGCGCCTTCGGGATCCTGCCGCTGTACATGAAGCTGTGGAGCGCGGGGTATTCCTGGCGCGATGTGCTGCACCGCCCCGCCGCGCCGGACGCCGCCGGGGCGCAACTCGCAGCCGCGGGACCGCGGCCTCCCGACCTGCCGCCCGCGACCACGCAGGAGTTCGGCCGCCAGTCGAGCGCCGTGGACCAGGCGCGGAGCGACCGCAAGGCGATCCTCAAGATCATGGGGCGCCTGCCCAAGTCCGAGAAGCAGCTCCTGCCGGATGTGGTCGCCACGGTGGACGGATTACTCAAGCGGGCCGAAGAGCTCGCCCGAGCCGAGCACGCGATGAGTGCGGACGTGGACGAAGCGGCGCTCGTCCGGCTCGAGCAGACGATCGAGGCGACCAAGCGGGAGCCGGAGAGTCCGGAGCGTGACCGCCAGCTCAACCTGCTGCAGCGGCAGCGCCAGGCGCTGACGGACCTGCTCACGCGCCGCCAGCTCATCGAGGACCAGATCGAATCGTGCGTGCTCGCCATGCAAAACGTGCGGTTCGATCTGCTGCGGCTCAAGTCCGCGGGCGTCGCGGCGGTGCTCGACGATCTCACCAACGCCACGCAGCAGGCGCGCGCCCTGTCGCACGACGTCGATCACGCGATAGCGGCGGCCGCGGAAATCAAGGACGTGCTCGGGGAGCAAACCGGGGCCTAGAGCTTCTCCCCCCGCCGGCACTCCATCACCTCCTCGGGCCCCCGCGGGCGCTCGATCCCGAACTCGAGCAACAGCAGGAGGTGCTCCGCCGCCACGTCGCAGTCGCCCACCCGCAACGCGGCGACCGCATACAGCTCGTGGAGCGTCGCCCAGCCGGGCCGATTCCGAACCGCCTCGGCGAGGAGCCGCTCCGCCTCCCGCGGTGGACCGTGAAACGCGATGCGATTCAGGGCCTCGGCCAGGGCGATCTGCGGGTACGGGTGACGCAGGGTTCCCCGGGCCGCCGTGAAGGCCGCGCGGGCGGCGCTCTCCCCATCCGCCCAGCGGCCCGCCCGCGTCGCGGCCACGGCCAGGGCGGCGAGCGTCTCCGCTGTGTCGGCACCGGCGGTGAGCGCCTGCCGGAGCAGCTCGCGGGCGGGATCCGTCTGGTTGTGTCGCAGCGCCACGAGGCCGAGCAGGAGCCGGGCGTCGGGCTCACGCCCGCCGGCGAGCAGCCGGGCGAGAGCGGACTCAGCCGGCGCCGACCGGCCAAGGGCCAACTGCATGCCCGCGCTCTGCACCGTCCAGAACGGGTTGCGCGGATCGCGCGCACGGGCCGCATCGACGTACGCGAGCCCGGTCGGGTCCCAGCGTCGGGCCGCGAGCGCTTTGGCCAAGAGCAGGGGCGACCCGCCCTCTGCCCAGTCCCCGGCGGACCCCAGGGAGACGAGCGAGTCGAAGACTTCTGCTCCCACCCCCGTTTCGAGGAACCCGCGCGCGGCGACGAACTCGAGCCGTGGGCGGTCGTCGCGGTGTACGACCGTCGCGCGCTCCGCCAGCCGGGCGACGCCGCTGTCGCCTAGGAGGAACCGCCCGAAATAGTCCGAGGGAGCATCGATCCCGAGGTACTCGCGCGCCAGGAAAGCCAGCGCTCCGGTCGGGCCGATGAGCCGAGCGAGCCAGAGGGAATCGTACTGGAAGGGGCGATCCGATCCCAGGATCATGAGGTCGCCCGGCGACCCGAACCACACCTGCACGTGCGGGAACACCGCCCGCACGCCACCCGCGACGCTCGCCACGACGCCCAGCGGCAACTGGTAGTTCTGCAGCCACTGGCAAAACACCCCGTCGCCTGTCAGGCGCGAGCGTACCACCCGGAAGAACTCCGGGGAGTAGAGCGTCGCCACCCCCGCGAACCAGGGGTTGGACGGCTCCGAGACGATGACATCGTAGCGCTCCCGCTCGAGCTGCAGGGCGCTCCGGGCGTCGTCGACAACGGCGGAAACGGTGGGGCGCGACAGCACCGAGTCGTTGACCGCGGCGAAATACCGGCCCATCTCCAGCACCGCCGGCTCGATCTCCACGACGCGCACCCGCTGCATCCCGGGCACGTCGGCCAGGACGCGGGCGGTGACGCCGCTGCCGAAGCCGATCACGAGCGCGGTCGCAGCACCCGGCCGGGCGGCGACCGGGGCCAGGCCGAGCATCACCTGCGTGTCCATGTCGGCCCCGTCGGACGCATCCACCTTGCCGTTGATCTTGAGGGTGCGACCCGGCTCGCCTTCCCACACGGACACCGTGGCGTTACGGCCTTCCTTGAAGGCGAGCTGGCGGGCGCCCCGGTGCTCGAGGAATGCCTGGACCACTGCGGCGCTCATCGGCTCGCGGGCGTAGATGCTCGGCCCGAGGTCGATGAGCCGCGTGCTCCAGCGCGGCCCCGCGCCCGCCGCCACGAGAGCCGCGGTCGCGAGGCCGCCGGCGCCCATGATCCGGAGGCGCAGCCGCCGGTGCTGCTCGGACCCCTCCGCGACGCCGCGCGCCACGAGCACCGCGAGGCCGAGGGCCGCCAGCCCGTTGATCACGACGCCGAGACGCAGGGTCAGATCGGTGCCGAGCGCCGCGATCAGCACGAAGCCCGTGAGCACCGCGCCGGCGATGCCGCCCAGTGTGTTGAGGGCGTACGCGCGCCCCACGTCGGCGCCGCGGGCGCGCTCGAGGGGGGCCGCGAGATCAGTGAGGAGGGGCAACGTCATGCCCATGCCGAGCGCCGGGATCAGCACGACCACCCCGACGGCGAGGCCCATGGCGAGCAGACGCTCGCTCGCGCCGAGCGACTGCGCCTGGAAGATCGCGATGATGTACCGCGGCAACAGGCCGAAGCAGACGAACAGCGCCCCCGCACCGGCCGCCGTCACCGCCTGGGCGAGCGCGGTGTCCGCCGCCGTCTCGGAGGGCGCGCCGCCGCGCCGCGCCACGACCGCGCTCCCCGCGCCGATGCCGAGCAGGAAGACGAGCAGCACCAGCGTGAAGGCGTACGTCGAGGCGCCCACGATCATCACGAGCACCCGAGTCCAGGCGATCTCGTCGAGCAGCGACGCGAACGCGGTCAGGGCGAGGAGCGCCAGGGCGGTGCGACGGAGGAGACGTCCAGGGTCAGGCGCCGGTTGCGAAGCCGGCTGAACCGGGGCAACCGCCCGGGGATCGGGGAGGCGGAGCGCAATCGCGCCGATGGCGAGGTTCAGCGCGGCCGTGGCCCAGAGGCTCGCCCGGATGCCGACGTACTCGATGAGGACGAACCCCGCGAGCCCGGTGCCCACGACCGCCCCGAGCGTGTTGAGGGCGTACAGCCTCCCGAGTGAGGGCTTCAGCGCTCCTCGGTCCGTGCCCATGAACGCGCGCGTCAGCACGGGGAGCGTGCCGCCCATGAGGGTGGTCGGCACGAGCAGGACGAGGGCGGCGAGCCCGAAGCGCAGGGTGAGGCTCGTCGCGCCGGAGAGCTGCCACGCCCCGGCGGCGCCGACGTACATGCGGTGCGCGAGCGCCAGCAAGAGCGGAGACACCAGGCCGAAGGCGCCGATGGCGATCTCAAGTCCGCCGTACAGGGCGGCGGGCCGCGGGTGCCGGTCGGCGCGACGCCCGAGCAACCAGGCGCCGAGGCCGAGGCCGCCCATGTAGGCGGCCACGACCGTCGTCACCGACTGAATGGTGGAGCCGAACGTCTGGTAGAGGATCCGCACCCAGAGGAGCTCGTAGACGAGCCCCGTGGCGCCGGAGAGGAAGAACAGGATGCTGTAGGCGCGAGCGCTAGAACGCATGCAGCTCGCGCATCGCGCGGGTGAGATCCTCCAGCTGGGGCAGGATGAAGTCCTCGAGGTCCGGGGCGTATCCCACGAAGGTGTCGGTCGAGGCAACGCGCTTCACGGGCGCGTCGAGCCAGGGAAAGCACTCGTCCGCGAGCTTCGCCGCGATCTCGGCGCCGTAGCCCCACGAGAGCGAATCCTCGTAGGCCACGAGGACCTTGCTCGTCTTCCGCACCGACGCCGCAATCGCGTCCCAGTCCACGGGCGAGAGGCTGCGGAGATCCACCACCTCCACGCTCGCGCCGTCGTGCTCCTCGAGCTGCTTCGCGGCGACGAGCGCGCGCTGTACCACGGCGCCGTAGGTCACGACGGTGAGGTCGCGCCCCTCCCGCACGACCTTCGCCTTGCCGAACGGGATCATGAAGTTCGGGCCGGGGTTCGGCGCCTTGTTGTAGGTCTGGCGGTACAGGTGCTTGTGCTCGAGGAACAGCACGGGATCGTCGCAGCGGATCGCGGTGCGCAACAGCCCGTTGGCATCCAGGGCGGTGCTCGGGCAGACCACGCGCAGGCCCGGGACCGCGGTGAACACCACCGCCCCGGTCTGGGAATGGTAGACCGATCCGCCCTTGAGGTAGCCGCCGTAGGTGACGCGCACCACGGCCGGGCAGCTGAAGGCGTTGCTCGAACGCCAGCGCAGGGTCGCGAGCTCGTTGCGAAGCTGGTGGTAGGCGGGCCAGATGTAGTCGAAGAACTGGATCTCCACCACGGGCTTGAGACCACGCGTCGCGAGCCCGATCGCCCGGCCGACGATGCCGGCCTCGGCGAGCGGCGTGTTGTAGACGCGCTCGCTCCCCAACGTGCGCTGCAGGCCCCACGTCACCTTGAACACGCCGCCCTTCCCCTTCACGTCCTTGAGGTACCGCTCGCGGCTGACGTCGGCCACGTCCTCGCCGAACACGAGAATGCGCCCGTCGCGCGCCATCTCGTCCTTGAGGCAGCCGTTCAGGAGATCGACCATCGTCGTGGGATCGCCCGTGAACTGCGGGTCGTCCTCGGTGTCGAACTGCTCGGACGTGGGGTCGACGTCCGGCGAGTAGACGTAGAGCAGCGCGGTCTCTGGTTTCGGCTGCGGGGAGGCGAGCGCCATGTCGGCCGCGACGCTGATCTCCTCGTCCACGTGCCGCCTGATCGCCTCGAGCTCCGCCTCGGTGGCGACTCCCTCGGCGATCAGCCGTTTGGGAAACGTGACGAAGCAATCCCGCTTCGCCTCCTCCTCCCGCTCCGTGGGCGGCTTGTACAGCACCTCGTCATCCGAGAGCGAGTGCGAGTAGGGTCGGATCACCTGGGCGTGCACGAGCGCGGGGCCGCGGCGCTCGCGGCAATGCTGTGCCGCGCGCAGCAGCACGTCGTAGGAAGCGACCGGGTCGCAGCCGTCCACTTCCTCGACCAGCAGGTCGGGGAAGTTGCGCACCAGCTTCGACACCGACCCGCCGGCCGTCTGCACCTCGACCGGCACCGAGATCGCGTAGTGGTTGTCCTCGATGAGGAACAGCACCGGCAGCTTCAGGTTGCTGGCGGTGTTCAGGGCCTCCCAGAACTCACCTTCGCTGGTCGTGCCGTCCCCCGCGGAGACGTAAACCAGCTCGTCGCGCTCGATCGGCTTGTCGGCGATGGCGGCGATGCGGTCGTAGCGCAGCCACGCCTCGGCGCAGCCCACCGCCTGGAGCAGCTGCGTGCCCGTGGGGCTCGACTGGCTGACGATGTTGAGCGCCTTGTGCCCCCAGTGGGAGGGCATCTGCCGGCCCCCCGAGTTGGGATCGTCCGCTGCTCCCACGGCCGAAAGCAGCATCTCGGTCGGCGTCATGCCGAGGGTGAGGCACAGGGCGCGGTCGCGGTAGTAGGGATAGAACCAGTCATAGGCGGGGCGCAGGACGCGGCCCGCCGCCACCAGCACCGCCTCGTGGCCGGCGCCCGAGATCTGGAAGAAGATCTTGTTCTGCCGCTTGAGCTGGATCTCCTTGTCGTCCAGCCGCCGGGAGACGACGATCAGCCGGTAGATGTCGAGGAGATCCGATTTGGAGAGGGTGTTCGCGGCTTGGGAACTGGGTTGGGCCCGGGTCGCCATGGCTCTAAAGATAGCTCACTTCGGCCCGGCCAGAAGCTCCGGGAGCATCAGGAAGGCCTCACCAGCCCACCATCTTGACGTCGCACAGCACCCCGTCCAGCTCGTTGAACTTCACGCTCTTCGGCTCGGCCGGCAGCAGCGGAAGCACGATCTCCGACTGGGACCCGCGAACGTTGACGCGGAATCGTCCCTGCCGGTTCTGGCCCAGGTCCACCGTGACGGGGACGAGCATCTGGAAATCTTCCGCCACGTTCTCCTGCACCACGCGGAGCGTCACGCGGTACTGGCCGCCTTCGACCCGGTCGGTCTTGTAGGCCACGCGGTAGGTCGGGATCTGGGTGCCGTAGACCCACTGCTTGAAGAACCAATCCATGCTCGTCCCGATATGCTGCTCGACGACGCGCTGGAAGTCCTCGGTGGACACGAGGTGGTCCCGAGAGACACGGTAGAAGTCCTGCATCATCCCGGTGAACCGATCCTCTTTGGCGGTACTGAGCTCGAGCATGAGGATGCGCAGCATGTGCAGCACCCAGGCGCCCTTCTGGTACACCAACACCTGGTAGCCGCGCTCGTCCTTCGAGCTGCTGACACGGTAGCCCAGCCAGATCGGACTTGGCTCGTCCTTGCGGGCGAAAATGTCGGCGCGCCAGCGCCGGAGCACCCCGAAGTACTTGTCGCTGTCCCGCCGGGCCGCGTGGAGATACCAGAGCCCCGAGAACGTCGCGAACCCCTCGCTCAGCCACTGATCGTGGTAGGTGGCGAAGTCGACGCCGATCCCCCACCACTGATGCGCCACCTCGTGGGCCCGGAACACCTCGTCGTCACCCTGCTGGTCGGTCTGCTGGAAGGTCGCCCAGGAGAGATTCACCAGCCCGGGAAAGGCCTCGCCGTGGAAGTACGGGATCTCCGCGGCGTAGAACTGCGTGACCGGCGCGGCGCCGTAGACGCGCTGGAAGAACTTCAGGCTCTGCACCACGTCGGCGCCGACCGTCTCCTTCATTTTGCGCTGCTGGGGAATGAAGATTCCCTCCTGGCGGAGGGCCTTGGCGAGCTCGCGGTGCGCTTGCTCGGAGACCATCACCGTCACGGGCGGGACGCCCTCTTCCTTGACCTTGTAATCCTCGAACAGGCCGAGATTGAAGGAAGCGTTGCGGATCGGACCGGCCGTGATCCAGCGGGTGGTCAGCACCCTCCCGGCGACGGTCGAGTCGGTGCGGTCCCCGACGCTCGCGATAAGGTAGTGGCTCGGGCTGTGGTAGGTGATGTCGAAGGTAGCGTGGCTGCGGCCCTCGAGGGAGCGCGGATACCAGGCGATCGACGACTTGATGAAGAAGAAGTCGCCAAAGCGGTCGATCAGGTCGCCGTGATAGTACAGGAGAAGAGGGCGAATCTCGGCGGCCTGGAGGCGGCGGTCCAATCTGACCCAGAGCTGCTCCCCGTCCTTGCCGCGGAACACCGTCGCGGGCGCGCGGTCCTCCCAACGCGCCGAGTCCACGCGGAGCTTGAAAAAAAGCTCGAGCGGGACCCAGGGGCCAACCGGGGACGCGGTGGTGATCTCGATCCTCGCGGCGGCCGCGAAACCGAGCTCGCCGATTCCGGTCTGGCCCAGCGTAACCTCGATCCGGTAGTCCCGGATCATCGCCGTGCCCTCTCGATCGCCGGTGATTCCCACGCCGGGAGCGGTCCCCCCGCGCGGAAACCGGCAGATCACCTCGGGCTGGTGGGTCCACGCGGTGCGCGGCTGCCGCTTTGCGAGCGTCACCCCTTCGACCTCGAACGGATTGAGCATGAACATCAGCGGGCCGCCACCGTCCCGATTGATGTGCGCGTAGAAGAGGCCGCTCGAGTCCTGGTTTAGAAAGGCGGCCATGAGGTCGGCGTCGAGCGACTTGCTGTCGTCGTCACCGAGGTACTCGAGGCTGTTCCGGACCCCGGAGCGCAGATCGTCCGGGACCCTCCCCGCGCCGAACGTGAGGTTCCCCTCGAGTTCGGCGAGCGTGCGGTCGGCGAACAGCAGCACGACGTCAGTGAACGGGGCTTTGAGGGACGGAGTCTTCTCAAACCGGACCAGCCGGTCCTGCTCAATAGAGGTGGGCGGGGAGAAGGAGAACGTCCCCTGGCCCTTGAACACGGCGCCCACGGTGCGCCCGCCGACGGAGGACAGCAGGTACAGCGTGCCGCTCGTGAGGGTGAACTCCGCAACGTCGCGCTTGAGGACGAGCTTGTTCACCTCGGCCACGCGGTCGGCACGGGGCTCGAGCGCCATCACTTCCGCGTAGCGCTGCTCGTAGGTGGCGGCGGGCGCCGATACGGCACCCTGGTCGGGGACCTGCGCGAGCAGCGTGGCGGGCAGAACGGCGAGCGGGTACAGGACACGGACGGTCATGAGCGTGAACACACCAAGCGACGCGAAGCAACCAGGGTCCGGGTGGCGACGTTGACAAACATGGCGGCCGGCGGAGACGTTCGTCAATATTGAACGCCGGACGGCGGCACCCAAAACCACGGCATTCCCCATGGACGACGCGGCGAAGAAGACGGTCCTGCGGCACTTCCCGTACGGCCTCTACGCCCTCACCGTGAAGCACGGCGCAGAGGAGCACGGCATGACGGCGAACTGGGTCACCCAGGCGTCGTTCGAGCCGCCGATGATCGCCGTGGCGGTCGAGAACACGTCGAAGACGATCGGGATGATCCGCGACGCTCACCACTTCGCCATCAACGTGTTCCTGCAGGGTCAGCGGGAGCTGGCGGGCAAGCTCGGGCGCTCCTCCGGCCAAGCGCCGCAGAAGCTCAAGGGGATCAAGACGAAACCGGCGCCCGTTTCCGGAGCGCCGATCCTCGCCGAGGCGTTGGGGTGGGTCGAGTGTCGCGTGGTTGCCACCCTCCCGAGTGGGGACCACACGCTGGTCCTGGGCGCGGTGGTCGCAGCGGGGGTTGAGCACGAGGGCGCCCAGCCGCTCACGCTGCAGGATGCGGGGTTCAAATACTCGGGCTAGGCCAGGTGTTAGGTGCTGGGTGTTGGGGCGTGACTCCTAGCACCCAGCACCTAACACCTAGCACCTCTACTGTCTCTCGTACACCACCTTCCCGCCAACAATCGTCACCGCCACCCGCGCGGTCATCAGCGACTCGGCCGGTGTGGCGAACAGGTTGCGGTCCAGCACCACGACGTCGGCGAAGCGGCCCGGCGCGAGCGTGCCCCACTTGTTCTCGTCGAACGTCGCGTACGCGTTCCCGGCGGTGTAGGCCCGCAGTGCCTCTCCCAACGTGATTCTCTGCTCCGGCACCCAACCGTCCGGGTTCTTGCCATCGAGGGTACGCCGTGTGACCGCGGCGTACACTCCTGTGATCGGGTCGAGCGGCGCCACGGTCCAGTCGGAGCCGAACGCGAGCTTCGCTCCGGTGTCGAGCAGCGTGCGGAACGCGTACGTCGTCCTGATGCGCGCCGGTCCGATGCGCCGTTCCACCCAGCGGCCGTCGTCGATCGCGTGATAGGGCTGCATCGATGGGATCACGCCCAGCACGCCGAACAGCGGAATCTCCTGCGGCCGCAGGTGCTGGGCGTGCTCCACGCGGAACCGCCGGTCGCGCGGCCCGTGCACCTTCGCCACGCTGTCGAAGACGGAAAGAATCAAGGCGTTCGCGCGGTCGCCGATGGCGTGCACCGCCACCTGCAAGCCGGCCGAATCGGCGTTGCCCGCCCACGTGGCGAGGTCCTGCGCCGTGTTTTGCATCAGCCCGGAATAGCCCGCTGAATCGGCGTAGGGCTCGAAGAAATACGCCGTGCGCGAGCCGGCGGAGCCGTCGACGTACCCCTTGAGCCCGCCGATCTTGACCCAGTCGTCCCCCGCGCCGGCGCGCTTCACGGTGTCGGCCACGGCGCGCCACGCGTCGAGCGGGAGGTAGAGGGCCACGCGCAGCGTGAGGCGGCCGGCCCGTTCCAGCCGGCGATAGCTTGCGAGATCCGCCCACGAGGCGGACATGTGGGCGGTCGCCGTGACCCCGAGCGACGCGGCGTGGGCGAGGGCGCGGGCCAGCGCCGAGTCGCTCTGCTCGGGCGACGGCTCGGGGACGGCCCGGTCGATGAGGTCGAGCGCCTGGTCTTTGAAGATCCCGAGCGGCTCTGCGGTCTTCGGATCGCGCAGGACCTCACCGCCCGAAGGTGCGGGCGTGTCCCGGGTGATGCCCGCCGCCCGCATCGCCGCCGCGTTCGCGAGCGCCTCGTGGCCGTCCAGCCGGCTCACGAACACCGGGTTGTTGGGCGTCACGGAATCGATCCACTCGTGCCGCGGGAGCGGCTGGCCGGGCCAGAGGGTGTGGTCCCAGTCGCCCCCCAAGATCCACTCGCCCGCCTTGAGCGTCCTCGCGTAATCCTTGAGCCGGCGGATGAACTCGCGGGGGGTCCTGGCGTCCCGCAGGTCCACCGAGGCGAGCTGGAACCCGCCCCCGATGAAGTGCGTGTGACCGTCGGCGAAGCCGGGCATCACGAGGCCGCCGCCGGCCCTGATCACTCGCGTCGCCGGCCCGCTGGAGCGGGCGATCTCGGCCGAGTCGCCGACGGCGAGGACCTTGCCGCCCGCGATCGCCACCGCCCCTGGCTGCGGTCCGCCGCTTGAGAGCCCGGTCCACACCAGACCGCCCGTCACGACGAGATCGGCCTTCCGGCCGCACGCGGCGAGCGACAGGCAAAGCAGTCCCCCCAGGCAGCGGAGTCGGTTCATACGGTCCCTTCAGCGGAGTTTCGTGATGCGGCGGATCGCCTCGAGGGCGGCGATGGGATCGGGCTCCGGCGTCTTGTCCGCGCGCGCGTCGGCCGGCGGCGGGTGCGCGGTCAGTGCGTCACGCACGTCGAGCAGCACCTCGAGCAGGAGCTGCTCGCGCTGGTAGGCGGCGTCGAGGTCGGCCATGCGTGTCTGGTCGCCCGAGGCCCTGGCGCGCTCGTATGCTTCGCGGTAGATGGACTCGAGATTGGCGAGAATGCGGTCGCGCGGGCGCGGAGCCATGGCCAAGAACATACAGAAGCGGCGGACAGGCGGACAGGCGGACCGGCGGACCGGGCGACCGGGTGGCTAGTCGGCGGGCCCCCGCCTGAGCGCGGCGATGAGCGCCTTGCAGAACGCCGGCAAGTCCGTCGGTGTCCGCGACGAAATCACGTTGCCATCCACCACGACCGGCGAGTCCTCCCACATCACCCCTGCGTTTTCCATGTCGTCCTTGATCGCCCGCACGCTGGTCGCACGCCTTCCGTTCAGGATCTTGGCGGAGATCGGGACCCACCCGGCGTGGCAAATGAACGCGAGCGGCTTCCCCGCCTGAAAGATCTCCCGGGTGATACGCAACACCGTTTCGTGGCGGCGCAGCTGATCGGGCGCGAATCCGCCGGGGATGACGAGCGCGTCGAAGTCGGCCGCGTGGACCTGATCCACGCTCGCGTCCACGGTCACGGGGTAGCCGCGCTTGCCGTGGTACACGGTCTCCCCCAGGCCAGCCACGGTGGTCTCAGCGCCTTCCTCCTCGAGGCGAATCTTGGGATACCACAGCTCGAGGTCTTCGTACAACGGCGCGGCAAAGAAGAGCACCCTCTTGCCGTTCAAGGTCATGTTCTCCTCCATCCGGCGGTTCGTCGGTCCGTCACATCGTCTGCCCGTGGCCTACGCCAGGGGCCGCAGCACCAACCCCGACGGCACTTTGGGCACGAAGTACGTCGACTTGGGCGGCATGACGTCGCCCGCATCGGCCACGGCGAAGACCTGCTCGACCCTGGTGGGATTCAGCAGCACCGCCGCAGCCGCCTTCCCGTCGCGCACCGCATCGAACGCCGCCCGCGGGTCAGGTGTGTAAGCGAGCGTCGGGGTCGTGGTTCCCGCGCCCAGGATGGGCTGCACGACCAGCGCCTCGACCCGCGCCACGTCGAGCGCCCGGACCGCGGGCGTCCTGCCCAGCTCGGGCACCCGGTCGAGCGGCGCGTCGGGCCTGAGCACCAGCGACAGGTGGTACCCGCCGGGGAAGGCGACGAGGCAGGCCGTGCGGTGGCGCCCGAGCTCCGCCAGGCGCTCGACGCGATCCATGCAGGGCGCCACGCGCCCCACCTCGAACCACTCGCGCCACGCTTCGATCAGCTTCGCGGCGTCGTGCCCGGCGCCGAAGACGATGCGGTGCGTGGGCGCGATCGTGAGCCCGGGATCGCTCGCCGAGACGATGAACGAGAGCACGCGGTCCCCGCGGGGGTTCTCCGCCGCGTAGGCGACGGCCGTCTCGTAGCGGTGATGGCCGTCGGCGATGTACAGCCGGGTCCGACCCGCGAGCCCGGCGAGCGGCGCCGCTCGTTCCCCCGAGACCACCCACATCCGGAGCCCGACGCCGTCGACCTCCGCGCGCGCCGTGGGCACGCCGGCAGCCGCGTCCGCGAGCGCGCGCGCCAGCGCGCGGTCGGGGTCGGGGGCCAGCAGGAAGATCGACTCGAGGCTGGTTTGCGTCGCGCGGAGCAGCGCCAGCCGGTCGGCCTTCGGGGCCGCATGGGTCTTCTCGTGCGGCCGCACGCGCCGCGTGCTGAACGGCTCCGCGCGCACCGCGGCAAACAGACCGGTTCGCGTGCGGTGCTCGCCGGTCGGCAGCGCGTAGTCCTGCGCCACCACGTAGACCGAGTCGGCGGGATCGGCGCGCAGCGCGCCCTCCTCGCGCCAGCCCGCGAGCAACGTCGCCGCCCGCCGGTACCGGTCCTCTTCGGCCGGCGCTTCCGGCAGGGTGAGGTGGACGATATTGTGGAGGTCCCGCGCGGCGTAGCGCGTGCGCTCGTCCGGCGAGATCACGTCGTACGGCGGCGCCAAGAGCGTGCTCAGCCGGTCCTTGGCCGCGTAGCGCTCACCGCGGAACGGGGCCACCAGCGGCGGCAGATCGGCGTTCACGAGTTCCCGGAGCCTCCTCTTGTCCTTGCGCGACGCTCAACAGGCGGTCGATCGCTGGATCGGCCAATATAAAGAAGGATACTTCCCCCCGCTGACGAACCTCGCCCGCCTCGCGGAGGAAGTGGGCGAGCTCGCCCGCGAGATGAACCACCGGTTCGGGGAGAAAACAAAGAAGCACGAGGAGGCCGAAGGCTCGCTCGCCATGGAGCTGGCCGACATTCTCTTCGTCGTGATCTGCATCGCCAACTCGCAGGGGATCGACCTGGATCAGACGTTCGAGGCGATGCTCCGCAAGGTCACCGTGCGCGACGCCGACCGCTGGACCAAGAAGGAACGCTGACCTCCTCGTAGATCCGCTCATAGGACGCCAGACGCTCCGGGTCGAACTCCCCACGGCTGGCCGCCTGGCGCACCGCGCACTCGGGCTCGGCGAGGTGGCGGCAGTTGTCGAAGCGGCACTGGTCGAGGAAGCGGCGGAACTCCGGAAAACAGCCGCCCAGCGCGTCCGGGTCCACCCCCCACGTTCCCACCTCCCGCAAACCGGGCGTGTCCACCACGTAGCCGCTCCCCGCGCCGCCGGCGAGCGGCACGAGCTGCGCCGCCCGCGTCGTGTGCTTCCCCGCCTCCCAGTACTCGCTGATCGCCCCGATCCGCAGGTTCAGACCCGGGTGGAGGGCGTTCACGAGGCTCGACTTCCCCGCTCCGGACGGCCCCGTGAGGACGGACGCGCGGCCGCGCAGCAGATCGCGCAGCGCCGCCAAGCCCTCGGGCGCCCGCACCGACGTCGGAAGCACCTGGTATGCCGCGGGCCCGTAGCGCCGCTGGAACGCGTCCCGCGCGCCACGGTCGAGCTCGATCTTGTTGAGGACGATCACTGGGGGGATGCCGTTCGCCTCGGCGATCACGAGGAACCGGTCGAGCAACCGCAGGTTGGGCACCGGGTCCCTGGCCGCCGCCACCACGACCACCTGATCCACGTTGGCCGCGATCGGCTGGGCCCGCGGGCTCCGCTCGCCGGCCGCCCGGCGGGTGAGCACCGACCGCCGCCGCCGCGCCCGCGAGATCCTCGCCGTGCCGCCCGCCTGCAGCTCGAGCTCGACCACGTCCCCCGCGACCACGCGGTCGTCGTCGCCGAGCTTGAGCTTCCCGCGGAGCACCGCGATCACCTCGCCGCCGTCGGTATGCACGCGGTACGTCGCGCCGATGCGCGCGAGCACGACGCCGGTGGTCACGGCCATCGCGCGGCCTCCCCGGCCTGCTCGCCGCCGATCTCGCTCGCGTGGTCAATGCAGCGATCCAGCTGCCCTTTGATCTCGCGCAGCGTCAGGGCGAGCACCGGCGCCAGGGCTTCGGCGGGGGTCGGCCCCCAGGCGAGGTAGTCCGTCTCGAGGTGGCCGACCGGGCGGTCCCCGGTCTCCGACCACCGCACGAACAGCAGCGCCGCGCCGTACCGCCCGCGCGCGTCCGGCGAGTCGTCCACGAACGTCGCGACGGAATATGCCCGCCCATCCTTCCCGCCGAAGGCCGGGGCCCGCTCGTGCACGCGCTGGTACCCGCCCAAGGTGTCGTCCTTCAGCTCCACCGGACCGACTCCCTCACGACGTTGCCGAGCAGGAAGGCGATGTTCGCCGGCCGCTCGGCAAGCCGGCGCATGAGGTAGGGATACCAGCGGTCGCCGAACGGAACGTACACGCGCACGTTGTAGGCGTGGCGGCGCAGCGCCCGCTGCAGGTCGCGTCGCACGCCGTACAGCAGCTGGAACTCGAAGCGGCCGGGCGCGATCTCCGTGCGGCGGGCGAAGTCCCGGGCGTGCGCAATGATCTTCGCATCGTGCGTCGCGATGCCGGGGTAGTTGCCCCGCTCGAGGAGCCGCTCCATGCAGCGGACGTAGCTGGCATCCACATCGCGCTTGTCGGGGAACGCGACCGTCGCCGGCTCCTGGTAGGCGCCCTTGCAAAGCCGCACCCGCGCCCCGAGCGCGATCATCTCTTCCACGTCCCGTTCGGTGCGCCGCAGGTACGCCTGCAGTACGACTCCCACGGCGTTCCCGAACTGGGGATAAAGCGTGCGCTTGAACAGCTGCAGCGTCGTTTCGGTGTACTCGGACCCTTCCATGTCGATCCGCGCGAAGGATCCCTGAGTCTGCGCCTGCGCGATGATCGCGCGCATGTTCTCGATGCACAGGGCTTCGTCGACGTCGAGCCCCATCTGCGTGAGCTTCACGGAGACATTCGAGTCGGCGCCGGCCAGGCGAATCCGGTCGAACGTCTTGAGGTAGGTGTCCCGGGCGGCGCGCGCCTCCCCGGCGCTCGTCACCGACTCGCCGAGCAGGTCGAGGGTCGCGGAGATCCCCGCCGCGTTGAGCTGCTGCACGGCGGCGACGGCGGCCTCGATCGTCTCCCCCGCGACGAAACGCGACGCGAAGCGCCGGGCGAGGCCGTTGCCACGAAGGAACCGGAACAGGCGGGGTTGCTCGCTGAGCCAGAGGAGGCCGGCGCGGATCATCAGGTGCTGGGTGTCGGGTGTCAGGTGGCGGGGTAGAACCTGGTGTTGCGGTGTGCTTGCTCGCGCAGGACCTCGCAGGGGGCGAAGCGGGGGCCCAGCCGCTCGGCCAGCCGCTCCAGCTCGCCGACGAGCCGCGCGGCGCCGAGGTCGTCGGCATGGCGGAGCGGCCCCCCGCGGAACGGCGGGAACCCGAAGCCGAAGATGGCGGCGATGTCTCCGTCCCGCGGGCTCCGCACGATCCCTTCGCCGAGCGCGCGCGCCGCCTCGTTGAGCATCACGAGCACGAGCCGTTGGATGGTCTCGGCGGGGCGGGGGCCGCCGTTCGGGTGCGTGCCGATGAGGTCGTAGACGGCCGAGTCGACGCCACCTTTCCTCCCGCGGGCGTACGTGTAGAACCCTTTTCCCGCCTTCCGGCCGAGCCGCCCGCTCTTGGCCATGCCGGCGAACGCCGCCGCGGGAGCGAACCGGTCGCCGAACGCGTCGTACATGACGCCCACCACCTTCTCCGCGACGTCCAGGCCCACCTCGTCGAGCAGCGTGATCGGGCCCACCGGGAACCCGAACTGCACCATCAGGTCGTCGATCTCCTCGATCGCGACTCCCTCGTTGAGGAGGTGCCCCGCCTCGGTCATGTAGGGCGTCAGGATGCGGTTGATCCAGAAGCCCGGGCTGTCCTTGGCTACGACGGCGGTCTTCCCCATCCGGCGCCCGAACGCGACAGCGGTGCTGATGACCCAGGGGGCGGTGTGCTCCGACGGGATCACCTCGAGCAAAGGCATCCGCGCGACCGGCGAGAAGAAATGCATCCCGATCACCTGCTCCGGCCGCCGCCCGGCTGCCGCGATCTTCGCGATCGGGATCGTAGACGTGTTCGATGCGAACACCGCGCGATCGTGCATCGCCGCTTCGACTTCGCACAACACCTGCTGCTTCACGGCGAGGTCCTCGAACACGGCCTCGATGACGAGGTCGGCGCGCCCGAAGCCAGTGTAGGTCTCGTCGCCCGAGAGCAGCGCGACGAGGCGCGCGTGCTCGTACTTCGTGATGCGGCGGCGCCTCAAGCGGTCGTCGAGAATCGCGCGCGCGGCGACGAGCCCCTTGTGGACGCGCGGCAGGTCCGCGTCCTTCATCCGCACGTCGACCGCCGCCTGGGCGACCGCGGTCCCCGCGATCCCCGATCCCATGAAGCCAGCGCCCACGATGCCGAGCCGCTTGATCTCGACGGGGGGCGGGGCGTTCGAGACGCCGAAGTCCTTCTTGAGCTGGGTGGTGGCGAAGAAGATCTGGACGAGCTTGCGAGACACGTCCGTGACCGCGAGCTGGCCGAAGAGCTGTGCCTCGTGCTTCAGGGCTTCCGCGATCCCGTGTTTGAGTCCGTATTCCACCGCCTCGAGCGCGGCGAGCGGCGCGGGGTAGTTGCCTCTGGTCTGTCGCAGCAGCTGCTTCCGGGCGGCGCGGAACACGACGCTTCGGCCCATCGGGTTGCCGTCGAGCAGCGAGCCGACGAAGCCGCCGGGACGCCGGCGCTTGGGCCGCCAGCCGCCCGCCAGCCGCTGCGCCGCGGCGAGCGTGACGTCCCGGAGAATCGCGGGATGCACGAGCTCATCCACGATCCCGAGCCGGAACGCCTTCTGGGCCGGCTCGGTCTTGCCGGCAAGGATCATGTCGAGCGCCGCCCGCGCGCCGATCAGCCGAGGCAGCCGCTGACAGCCCCCGGCGCCGGGGAGGATGCCGAGCTGGACCTCGGGAAGACCGAGCTGGGTCTTCGGATGGTCGGTGGCGACGCGGTAGTGGCAGGCGAGTGCGAATTCGAGCCCGCCACCGAGGCACGCACCGTGGATGCCGACGGCGATCGGCTTGGGAAAGCGCGCGGCGCGCTCCAGCAGCGCCTGCCCGTCCGCGGACAGCCGTTCCGCCTCGGCGGCGGTCGTGAGCTTGACGAACTCCTCGATGTCCGCCCCCGCGATGAAGCCGTCGGGTTTGCCCGAGAAGCACGCCACCGCCCGCACCGCGGCTTCGCGCTCGAGCGCCGCGAACGTGACGAGCAACTCGTCCTTCACGGAGCGCGAGATCTTGTTGACAGGCTCGCCTTTGAGGTCGATCGTGACGACCGCGATGCCGTCGGTCACCTCCCAGGTCAGCGCGGTCCCCGGCATCAGCGGCGCTCCAGCACCATCGCGAAGCCCATCCCGCCCTGCGCGCAGATCGACAGCAGCCCGAACGGCACGTCGCGGCGGGCCATCTCGTTGGCGAGCGTCGTGACCATGCGACCGCCGGTCGCGCCGAAGGGGTGGCCCGTGGCGATCGAGCCCCCCATCACGTTGATGATATCCTCGTTGATCTCCCACCCCCGCTCCGCCCAGCCCTGGAAGTTGGACAGCACCTGCGCGGCGAACGCCTCATGCACCTCGATCAGCCCCAGGTCTTTCCACTCGATGCCGGCGCGCTCGAGCGCTTTGGGAACGGCGAAGATCGGCGCCTGGAGGAGCTGCCACCCGGGGTCCACGGCCGCCACCGCGTAGGCGCGGATGAAGGCAAGCGGCGTGTAGCCGAGGGCGCGCGCCGCCTCGTGGCTCATGAGCAGGACGGCGGAGGAGCCGTCGGTCAGGGGCGAGGAATTCGCAGCGGTCACCGTGCCGTAGCGGCGGTCGAACACGGGCCTGAGCTTCGCCATCTGCTCGAGCGACGTGTCCCGGCGGATGCCGTTGTCCTCGGTGACGACCGGAGCGCCCGGCCCCGCCGGGAACCACGGCACGATCTCGGCCTTGAGCCGGCCGTCAGCGGCGCCGGCGGCGGCGAGGCGGTGACTGCGGAGCGCCCACCGGTCCTGCGCCTCGCGCGAGATGCGGTTCTCCTTCGCCATCTTCTCGGCCGACTGGCCCATGCTCTCGCCCGTGGACGGCTCGGCGATGGCCGGGGAGACCGGGATCAGATCGCGCGGCCGAATCTTCGCGAACGTGCCGAGCCGCTTGCCGAGCGTCTTGGCCTTGCTCGCCTCGACCAGGATGTCGGCGAGGCGGCGCGAGGCCAGGATCGGGATGTCGGAGAGCGACTCCACGCCGCCCGCGATCACCACCTCCGCGTGGCCGAGCGCGATCTGGTCGTACGCGTTCGAAACGGCCTGCCCGGAGGAGGCGCAGGCGCGGTTGAGGGAGTAGGCGGGGAGCTCTCTCGGGAACTGGGGGAGCAGGCTCACTTCGCGGGCGACGTTCGGCACGAGCGCCGACGGCACGACCTGCCCGAACACGACTTCGTCCACGTCGTGCCCGTCGAGGTTCGTGCGCTCCAGCAGCTCGCGCGCGACGTAGCGCGCCAGGTCCACGGCGCGCACGTCCTTCAGCACGGTTCCCGACCTGCAGAACGGCGTGCGGCAACCGGCGATGATCGCGACCCGCCGTCCGTTTCCAACTGGCATTACATTCTCCTCCCGTGATACCTCACCCCCTGACCCCCTCTCCACTTCGTGGAGAGGGGGAACGATGGGCGAGGACAGGAGGAAACCTACCACCGGGCCCGTGGGGCGGCCAAGCACCGGATGTCAGCGGAAACGGAGTTCTCCCACCGCACGCGCGCCGCGGCGCTGCAATCGATGGCCGCGGAGCCGGTGGATCTCTTGATCGTCGGCGGCGGGATCACGGGCGTCGGGATCGCGCGCGAGACGGCGCTGCGCGGCATCCGCACGGCGCTCGTGGACAAAGCCGACTTCGGCAGCGGCACATCGTCGCGTTCGTCCCGCCTGATCCACGGAGGGCTGCGCTACCTCGAGCAGCGCGACTTCCGCCTCGTATTCGAGGCGAGCCGCGAGCGGCGCGTGCTGATGAACATCGCGCCGCACCTCGTCCGCCCGCTCCCGTTCCTGTTCCCCGTCTACCGCGGGGCGCGCGTGCCCGCGTGGCAGCTCCGCGCCGGAATGTGGCTGTACGACTTGCTTGCGGCGTTCCGCAACGTGCGGATGCACCGCTGGCTCGGGCGCAAGGCGGTGCTCCGGGCGGAGCCTGGCCTGCGCGAGAAGGACCTGCAAGGCGCCGCGCTCTACTACGACGCCCAGACGGACGACGCCCGGCTCGTCATCGCCACCGTACGGAGCGCCGCGCAGGCGGGCGCGCTGGTCGCGAATTACGCGGAGGTCTCCAGTCTGCTGAAGCCCGATGGACGCGTGCGCGGCGCGACGGTGCGGGACGTTCTCACCGGCGCGACGCACACCGTCCGCGCCCTCGTGGTCGTGAACGCGACCGGGCCGTGGGTGGACCGCGTGCGGCAGCTCGACGACCCCCGCGCCGAACCGCTGCTGCAGCTCACCAAGGGAGCGCACGTGGCCGTGGCGCGGCAGCGGCTCGGCAACGCGCACGCCGTGACGCTCACGTCGCCGATCGACGGCCGAGTGATGTTCGTCCTCCCGTGGGACGATCAGAGCTACATCGGCACCACCGACACCGACGAGGAGGTCTCCCTCGACGACGTGCACGCTACGGCCGACGACGTGATCTACCTCCTACGGTCGGCGAACGCGTTCTTCCCGCAGGCCCGCCTCGCGCCCCAAGACGTCATCGCCACGTGGGCCGGCCTGCGGCCGCTCTTGCGACCGGACCGGCAGCTGTCTCCCTCCGAGCTGTCGCGGGAGCACCGCATCGTCGAGAGCCCGGGCGGGCTGCTGACGATCGCCGGCGGCAAGCTCACAACCTACCGCGTGATGGGCCGCGACATGGGGGACCGCGTGGCCGCGCGGCTCTCCGCGCTCGACGGCCGTCCCCGGACGCCGCCCGCGCCGACCGACCGGCTGCCGCTCCCGGGCGGCGAGAGCGCCGATCTCGAAGTGCTGGTCGAGGCCGCACGGGCGCGCGGTGCGCTGGCGTCGGCGGCCCGGCACCTCGTGGCGAGCTACGGCAGTGAGTCGGCCGGCGTGCTGAACCTCGTGGAGCAGGACCGCGCGCTCGGCCGCCCCATCGTGGCCGGGCGCGTCGAGAGCTGGGCGGAAGTCGTGCATGCGGCGGAGCGGGAGATGGCCGTGCGGCTCACGGACGTGCTCGTCCGGCGGCTCCATCCGTTCTACGAAGACCCAAACCGGGCGGCGGGCGCCGCGTCTCTCGCGGCCGCGAAGGTGGGTGCGCTCCTGGGCTGGGACGCGGCGCGGATAGCCGAGGAGCTCGCCGACTACCACCGGTTGGTCGAGCGCTCGCGGGCGTTCCTGCGTGAGATCGCTGGGCCCGGCCGGGAGGCCGGGCCGTGACGGCCGGGGGCGAAGACCAGGGTCAGATTCGATTCTTGACGCGTGGCCGCGCCTTCACCCGCGGCCGCACCGCGTCTTCGTCCTCGATCTGCGCGAGAGCCCAGCGCGCGGCTCCACGCACCTCGCTCGCCTCGTCGTTCAGCGCGGCCTTCAGGGCCTCCACCGCGCGCGCGCTTTCGATCTGGCCGAGGGCCCAGGCCGCGGCGACCCGCACGTCTGGCTCGCGGTCCTTGAGGGCCGCCACCAGTGGGGCGACGGCGTCCGCGCCCTCAATCTCGCCCATCGCCCAGGCGGCGAGCTGGCGCGCCTCGGGATCGGCGTCCTTGAGCGCCACGCTGAGCGGCTCGATCGCGCTCGCGTCCTGAATCTCTCCCAGTCCCCAGATCGCAGCGCGCTTCACGTCCGGCGAGTCGTCACCCACGAGCCCCCCGAGCGGCCGCACCGCCTGCGGGCTCTGGATCTCTCCCAACGCATGCGCGGCGGCGAGCCGGACGTGCAGGTCCTGATCGCGCAGCAGCGGCACCAGCAGATCCACGGCACCGGCGTCTTCGATCTGTCCCAGCGCCCATGCCGCCGCCCGGCGGACGCCGGGCGAGGCGTCCTTGAGGGCGCCGCCCAGTGCGGGGATGGCGCGCGCGCTTTCGATCTGGCCGAGCGCCCAGGCCGCCATCTCTCGCACGTCGGTCACACGATCCCGCAGCGCCTCGCTCAGGGGCTCGATCACGCGAGGAGTCTCGATTTCCCCAAGCGCCCACGCCGCGGCGACCCGCACCTGCGGCGCGGCGTCGTCCAGCGCCCTGGCGAGCGCGGCGATCGACGTGGAGTCCTCCAGCTCGCCGAGGCCGCGCGCCGCCATGGCCCGGACGCCCGCGTCTCGGTCGCGCAGCGCGTTCGTGAGGGGCTGGAGCGCCCGCGGGTCGTCGAGCTCGCCCAACCCGAGCGCGCCGGTCTCGCGCAGCCCCGGGCTCGCGTCCCGGAGCAGCGCGACGAACGCGTCGTAGGTCGCCGGCGCGCGCGCGCGGCCGAGCGCCCGCGCGGCTATGTTCCGCACGCAGCGGCTGTCGTCGCGCAGCACGGCGCGGAACGCGCCCGCGGGGGCGGCATCCTCACGGTGCCAGTTCCAGCCGTGGTGTGCGTGCACCTTGATGCGCGGGATCCGGACGCCCATCCGCATCGCCATCGGCATGGGCATCGGAGTCGGCATCGGCATCGGCGTGGGAGTGGGGAGCAGCTTCGGCTCCCAGGGGAAGCCCCAGGTGTTGGTGATGGCCTGTCCGGCGAGCTCGCACACGGTGGAATCGGACGTCTTGAGCAGCGCGAGGATTCCGGCGACCCTCGCCGAGTCCATCGGGGGTTGGGGAGCCTGCTGCGCGGCGAGTCCTGGAGCCGCGAGCACGAGGAAAACGGCCGGCCAGCGGGACATAGCAACCTCGACGGAACGGGAATCGCCAGGGTTACTGCGGGGCGCTAGTGAGTAGGACGCGTGAGGGGGGTGGAAAGGTTGCAACCCCGCCGCACGTAGTTCTTCAGGTTCGCCCGGCTGATCTGCGTCAGGTCGCCCGGCATCTCGTCGGGCGCAAACCACCCGATCTCGGCGCACTTCCCGGGCTCGCGGATCGCCGGCTCCCCCGAGCGGAGCCGGCACAGAAAGGTCGGCGAGACCCAGTGTTGGCCTTCGTCGGGGAGCATGTGGTCCACGACGTCGAGCAGCTCCCCCACCTCGATCTCGACGCCGTACTCCTCGCGTACCTCGCGCTTGAGGGCATCGACCAGCGTCTCGCCGAACTCAACGGAGCCGCCGGGGAACTCCCAGAGGCCGCGCTCGTTCTTCGCCTCGGGCCCGCGGCGGGAAAGAAACAGCCGTCCGCCAGCGGCGACGATGATCGCGCCGACGCCGACGCCGATACAGTCGATGCCGGGTCTCATCGCGTTCCCCCTCGCGCCGCGGGCGGGGGGTCGGCAGGTGAGGTCACGTCCATCCCCTGAGGCTCCGGATGAAATCGTGCAGCACCAAGAACTTCTCGAACACCGGGATGCCCTTGCGCTTCCTGCCGAACTCCGCGAACAACTCACGCAGGCGGCCCCGGCGCGCGACGTAGAAGCGGAAGGTTTCGGCGAAATCTTCCTGCGGGTGCGTCGCGGCGTACGCGGTGACGTAGTTCGGTAGAGTCATCGTGACCCCCCGGCGCTCGAAATCCACCCACTTGGAGTCGGCGACGCGATACGCCTTGCGCACCTCGCCGAACGCGCGGCGGAACCGGCCGGTGCGGGTGAGCGACCAGTTGTGGTACAGGAACGAGTGCCCCAGCTCGTGCAGGATCAGCCCGGTGAGCATGTTCCACGAGATCTCGTCGCGACGCCGCTTGGCGGTGACGTAGCGGCGCTCGATCTCGATGACCTTGGGCGATCGGTAGGTGACGCCGGATACGCCGGGCCGCATCAGCACCCGGTAGTTCCAGTCCCTGATGCGGGCGACGACGAGCAGCTGGCGCACGCGCCGCAGCGCCTGGCCGATGAGGTCGCGGCCGGTCGCGTCCTCGCCGCACCAGGGGCAGATGTCCATCCAATCGTCTACGCCCTGGCTGCAGTGGGGGCAGATGTTCTCGTAGTCGTCATAGGGCCACTTCTGCGGCCGCCCGCACCAGGGGCAGACGCGCATCGGGTACATGACGCCGCCCCCGCAGCCCCAGCGGCAGCGGCGGTCGTAGCGGAACCCCTTCGGCGCCTTGAGCGGCTCCGGGCTCGAGGCCTCGTCCGCGATGCGGCGGCCGCACCACGGACAGAACGCGAACGCGTCCGCGACGATCCACCCGCAGAAGTAGCACTCTGCGCCCGTCTCCTTCCGCGCGTCGTGCCACCCGAGGCGGCGGCCGCAACTGGAGCAGTGCGACCAAAAGCGCTCCAGCTCCGCCCCGCACGTCGCGCACCGCAGCTCCGGGGTCGGGATCTCGCGCCGCCGCCGCCGTGCGTCACTCATGCCCACGCGCCAACGCCTCATCCACGATCCGCTGAACGAAGTCCTCGTAGCTCATCCCGGCCTTCGCCGCCGCGTTTGCCATCTCGTGCTCGAAGGCGATGAAGGGGTTGGGGTTCACTTCGAGCACGTACACTTCGTCGTCGTGCGTCAGGCGCAGGTCGACGCGCCCGTAGTCGTGCAGCCACAGGGCGTGAAACGCCGTGGCGCAGATGTCGCCGATCCTCGCCGTCACGTCCTCGGACAGCCCCTTCGCGAACACGTTCTTGATCTTCTTCCGCTTGCGGTACTCCTCGTCCCACTTGGCCTTGTACGTCGCGATCTGGTGCTCGCCCGTCTCGGCCTCGCCGAATCTCATTTCCACGATCGGCAGGATCTGCAGCCGGTCGTTGCCGATCAGCCCCACGTACAGCTCGCGGCCCTCGATCAGCTCCTCCACGATGGCCGCCTGGTTGAACCGCTCGTGGATGAACTTGACTCGCTCCGCGAGACTGTCGTCGTCCTCCACGACCGAGGCCTGCGCGATGCCCACCGAGGCGTCCTCGAGCAGGGGCTTCACGATGAGGGGAAACCGCAGCGCGGAGGGACGGACCGGCCGCTCCCACGGATGGAATTCAGCGAACGCCGGGATCCGGATCCCATGGTAGGCCAGGATCTTCTTGGTCAGCGACTTGTTGCGCGCCACGAGCAGCGCGGTGGGCGGGGAGCCGGTGTAGCGGTA
>DASPXO010000106.1:0-3967 GCA_035637235.1 Gemmatimonadales bacterium
CTTGAGCTCGGTCGTCGTGACGATCGGCACACCGCCGAACAGGTCCATCAGCAGGTAGTAGTAAAACGCCCGGAGCGTCCTCACCTCCGCCGCGATCGTATCTCGACTCGCGAAGGTCAACCCGGGCAGCGCCTCGAGCAGCGCGTTGGCGCGCGAGATGCCGGTAAAGGCGACGACCCAGGCCCCGTTGCCAAAGCCGTTGCCGACGGGGCTGATCGCGGACCAGGTCTGGTGGTGCAACTCGAGCCACTGCCCGCCGTCGTACCAATCCGAGCCGCGCGTCGGCACGATCATCTCGTCCGTGCTGATTTCGCTGATATTGTAGTAGTCGTCGAGCGTGCTCCGCAGCTGCGCGTAAATCCCCGCCAGGCTGCTGACCACTTCCGCTTCGTTGCGATAGAAGTTCGCGGGCGTAATGGCGCTGGGAGGGTTTTCCGACAGGTCCGTGCACGCCTGCAGGGGCACCAGCACCGGGCCGAGGAGCAACAGTGCCAAGCGCCACGTGATGGCCAGCGAGTTCGGAACGAGTGGTCTTGTCATAGGAGCCAGATCCTCAGAACGTGGCACGAATGCCTGCCGTGACAGTGCGGGGACGCGGATAGCTCAAATAATCTATGCCACGCGAGGCCAGACCGGCATCAGCGTGGACCTCCGGGTCCAACCCGGAATAGCCCGTGAGGAGCAGCAGGTTATCGGCCGACACGTACAGCCGGGCCGTGCGGGCTCCCGTCAGGAGGTCGAGCCGGTACTCCAAGGTGAGATTCTGCAACCGCACGAAGGAGCCATCCTCGATCCACCGGGACGAAAACTTGGCCGGCTCATTGAGGGCGGTCCCGTCGGTCAAGGCCGGGGCGAGGAAGTTCTTGTCCTGGATGGCATCGCTCTTGGTGGAGTACACGAGGGCGGTGTTGTTGAACACGTCCTGTCCCACCGCCGCCCGGATGAGGAAGCTGATGTCGAACTTGCCCCAGTTCACCTGGCTGTGCAACCCGATGGTGAAGTCCGGATTGGCATTTCCGATAACGCTGTAATCGTCGGCGGTCACCGAGTCCGAGATGTACGCCCCGAGGAGGGTGCGCCTGATAACGCCCCCCGGCAAAGTGTCGATCCGGTAGTGGTTGAACAGCTGCTGTCCTTGAGGGTTCACGCGGACGAACTCGGGCCCGAAGAAAGTGCCGATCGGCTGGCCGGGCCTTATGCTCTGGGCGTGGACGTTTGACTGGCCCTGGCCGCTCACGTCGCCGCTGGCGATGGCGGTGAAGGGCCCGAGATCGACGACCTTGTTGCGTTCGGCCGAGAACACCAGGCCGGCCCGCCAGGTCAGATTCGGCCGGGACAGCGCCAGCGCGTCGAGCGAGAGCTCGAGACCCTTGTTGCGCACCTTGCCGACGTTTACGAGCCGCTTCTCCGCGAACGACGGCTGCGGATTGGACACCTCCAGCAGCAGATCGGACGTGTTCTTCAGGTAGTACTCCACGCTCCCCGACAACCGGTTATTCAGGAAGCCGTAGTCGAGGGCCACGTTGACCTGCGCGGTCTGTTCCCACTTCAAGTCCGGGTTGGCTTCTCGGGTCGGGATGACACCGAACGTCACCGCGTCGCCGAAGGGATAGCGCGCGCCGGTCGTGGGTTCGAGCAGCGCCAGGGACGAATAGGGCGGCACGCCCGGGTTGCCCTGCAGACCCCATCCGGCGCGCAGGCGCAGCTCCGAGAACCCGCGATCGCGCATGAAGCCCTCTTCGCTGATGCGCCACGACCCCGAGACCGCCGGGAAGACCGCCCATTTATGCCCTTCGGCGAAGCGCGAGGAGCCATCATACCGCAGCACGCCGGTCAGGAAGTAGCGGTCCCTGAGGCCGTAGTTGGCCCGGCCGAAGAACGCGACTTGCCGGCTCTCCTGCCGTCCCCCGGAGTCGACGAGGGTGCGGGCGGCGCCCGGGTTGTTGAAGAGCAACGCGTCGCTGACGTAGCCCCGGCCGTCCGTCAGGAACGTCCCGGTCTTGAATTCGCTGAACTCGTAGCCACCTACGACGTCGAAGGTGTGGATATCGCCGAGCTGGCGGCGCAGCGTCAACAGGGTCTGCAGCGTCACGGTGCTGTTGTCGCGATTCGCCAGACGCGACAGCCCGTCGAACCCGGCCCCTACCGGACTCGCCTTCGGGAGGTAGGTCTTGCGCGAGCCGTCCGAGCGGTCCACCCCGACGTTCACCTGCGCCGTGAGTCCCGGCACGAGATCCACCTCCGCCGTCGCGTTACCCAGCGTTCGCGTCGTGCTCCCGAAGTCGGCGATCTGCTCGGCCAGGCCCACGGGATTACGCACCGAGCGTTGACCGCTGATCTCGTAGTACACGGGTTGCCCGCTGGACGGATCGATCACCGTCACCGGCTGCGTGGGGTTGAAGACGGCCACGTTCTGGAACACGCCGCCCTCGAAGCCCCCCGTGTTCTCGAACGTGAGGTAGTCGTTGCTCGTGTGCGACGACGTCACATTGAGCCCGAGGCGGAGGCGGTTGTCAAAAGCGCTGTGGGTCGCGTTGAGGCGCCCCTGCACGCGCTCGAAGCCGCTGGAGCGCGCCACCCCTTCCTGGTTCATGTAGTTGAGCGACGCTCGAAAGCGCGTGTCCTCGCTCCCGCCGGCGAACGACAGGTTGTGATTGTGGGTCAGGGCGCTGCTGCGGTTGATTTCCCGCTCCCAGTTCGTATTCGCCGGGCCCAGCTTGCCGAGGTGCTTCGAGTCGAGGCCGCTGAATTTACCGGCCGAATCCGCGAAGTGCTTTGTGAAGATTGTGTCTGTCGGCGGATGCCTCCCACTGAAGGCAGTTGAGTCCACCTGCCAAAGACCGACCTGCTCCCGGACGAACCCTCGGAACTGGTCAGCGTCGAGCAGGTCCAGACGCCGTGACGGACTCGCCATCGCCACATAGCCGTCATACTCGATCGTCGCCCCGCCCCCGGAGCTGGCTTTCTTGGTCTCGATCAGGACGACGCCATTGGCCGCGCGGCTGCCGTAGATGGCCGTCGCCGCGGCGTCTTTGAGCACCGTGATGGACGCGATGTCCGAGGGGTTGATCAGGTTCAGCGGGCTGCGTGGCAGCGGGGGCGAACCGCCGACGCCGAAGCCGGCCGCTTCGGTCGGCTCGTTTTGGATGATGACTCCGTCCACCACGTACAACGGCTCGTTACTGGCGCTGATCGACGTCCCGCCCCGGATCCGGACCTGCGCGCCGGCGCCGGGCTCGCCGTTGTTCGCAATGACGGTGACGCCGGCGGCCCGGCCCTGGAGCATCTGGTTGACGTTGGTCACCACGCCGACGTCCGCCGCGCTGGCGTCGATGGCGGAAACCGATCCCGTAATGGCCTCGCGGCGCTGCGTGCCGTAGCCGGTCACCACCACCGCCTCGAGAATCGCCGCCTGCGGCGTCAGTGAGAACTGCGTCGTGGCAGTCGCGCCGGCGGTGACCGTCACCTCCTGCAGCTGAGACCCGTAGCCGATCCGAATGGCCCGCAGGCGGTGCGTGCCCGCCGGGACACCGCTCAGCTGGAAGCTGCCGTCGTTCCGGCTGACCGTGGCGTGTGGCGTTCCGGCAATCGAGACGTTGACGCCGACGAGGGGCTGCTGGGTCGTGCCGTCCACGACCTGCCCCGAAATCGCACCTGTGGACTCTTGCCCGCGGAGGGGAACGGCCCAAATGAGGCAACTGACCAGCGCGGGAGCGAGGTGACGGACCAGTCGCATAGTCGGCCCTCTACTGGGTGTGGGGATACACTAGAAAAGACGTGGTGCGGCGAGACGCGTCAAGGTGGTGCAGGGGTGCAATTGAGGCCCCAAGGGGTCAGTTCACCACCGTCACCGTCCCATTCATCCCCGCGTGGTTGGTGCAGGTGTACCCGTACGTCCCCACGGTCGTGATCGTCCGCGAAACGGTCCCGGTCACCCGGTTGCCTTGGTCCGCCGGCCGGGGCATCG
>DASPXO010000107.1:0-17313 GCA_035637235.1 Gemmatimonadales bacterium
CGCTCACGAGCGGCGTGATCACGTTGGTGGAGTCGAGCCGCCCGCCCAGCCCGACCTCGATCACCGCGATGTCCACGCCGCGTGCGGCCAGGTCGGCGAACGCGATGGCCGTGGTCGCCTCGAAGAAGCTCGCGTCCAGGCGCTCGATGTGGGGCTCCAGCAAGCCGGCCCACTGCGCGAACGCCTCCTCGGTGATGGGGACTCCATCCACGGCCACGCGCTCGCGGACCGACACGAGGTGCGGCGAGGTGTAGACGCCCACGCGGAAGCCGCGCGCGCGCAGCTCGGCCGCGGTGAAGGCGCAGGTCGAGCCCTTGCCGTTCGTGCCGCCGATGTGCACGGACGGGAAATGCCGCTCGGGGTGGCCCAGCACGTCGAGGAGCCCCTCGGTCGGGCCGAGGCTCCACTTGATACGGCTCCCTTGTCGCGCGAAGAGAAAGCGGCAGGCGTCCTCGAAGGACAACCGGCTCAGTCCGCGGCCTCCGCCGGGCGCCGGCCGGCCATGTGCCGCAGCAGCTGGGCGGTGGTGTCCCGCAGCTCGCTGCGCGGCACCACTGCGTCCACCATCCCGTGCTCGAGTTGGAACTCCGCCGTCTGAAAGCCTTCCGGCAGGTCCTGGCCGATCGTCTGCTTGATGACGCGGGGTCCCGCGAACCCGATCACCGCCCCCGGCTCGGCCAGAATGACGTCCCCCTGCATCGCGAACGACGCGGACACGCCGCCGGTGGTCGGATTGGTGAGGATGGAGATGTAGGGGACGCGCGCTCTACGGATCCGGGCGATCTCGACGGAGGTCTTGGCCATCTGCATCAGGGAGAGCAGTCCCTCCTGCATCCGCGCGCCCCCGGACGCCGACACGATGATCAGGGGGATTCGCTTTTCGGCGGAGCGCCGGGCCAGCCGGGCGACCTTCTCACCCACGACGGACCCCATCGAGCCACCCATGAAATTGAAGTCCATGACGGCGAGGTCGATGGGCATGCCGCCGAGGCGCGCATAACCCGTGCGCACGCCCTCGCGCGGCCCCGCCTTTCTCACGGCGAGCTCGAGCCGCTCCTTGTAGTGCTCGAACTTCAGGGGATCGGTGGAGCTGAGCTTCGCGTCCAGCTCGTGCCAGGAGCCCTCGTCCACGAGCAGGTCGATGTATTCCTGCGCGGTGATCCGGCGGTGCTGCCCGCAGTTCGGGCACACGTTCAGCGCGCGGGCGAACCGCTCCTTGATGTCGATGTGGCCGCACGCGTCGCACTTTTCCCAGGCGTCGGCCGGAATCTCCAGCCTGACCCGTTCCGAGGTGCGCGGTTTGCGCTCTTTTTTGAACCAGGCCATTCGCGCCATAAGGGGGGGTCGGGAAGGCGACAATATTGGTTCCCCTCTGGGACGCGCGCCAGACCCGATCGCGTAACCCGTTGTCACAATTCGGCGTAGCCGGACTGCCGCGACTCCCACGCGACCCGCAAGGCGATCCCGATCGCCAGCGAGCACGCCAGCAGGAAGGAGCCCCCATAAGAGAAGAAGGGCAGCGGGATGCCGGTGATGGGGAGCAGGTTCACCGTCATCCCCACGTTCTCGACGATGTGGGTGAACAGCATCCCCGCCATGCCGAATACGCACAGGCTGGAAAAGGGGTCTGTGGCACGCCGGGCGATGCGCAGCAGGATCAGGATCAGGCTGACGAACAGGATGAGGGCCACGAGCACCCCGAGGAAGCCCAGCTCCTCGCCCACCACCGGGAAGATGAAGTCGGTGTGCTGGGCCGGGAGAAAGGCGAGCCGTTTCTGAGGTCCCTGAGTGAACCCCTTGCCGAACAGGCCGCCCGAGCCGATCGCGATCTTGGACTGGATGATGTGCCAGCCGGCGGCGCGCTTGTCGACCACGTCCGGGTTCAGAAATGCGAGCAGGCGATTCTGCTGATAGGGCGCCAGGTGGCGCCAGAACGGAAGCGCGATCACGCCCATCACGATGTTGAGGGTCATCACCGTCAGACCCTCCCACACGTACGGGCGCCACCACAAGAGCAGCGCGAACAGCACAATGATCCATGCTCCCCAGACGGTGGTCGAGAACGCCAGGATCAGGCCGATCGCCGGCGAGCCGAGGAGCAGGAGCAGCGACGGCTTGGTCCCCGCCCAATAGAGCATCGCGAACAGGATGGCGACGAAGACGATGGCGCTGCCCAGGTCGGGCTGCTTGGCGACGAGCAGGCACGGCACTCCCGCGATGACGCACGGATACACGAGATCCCGCATGGTGGCGGGTGCCTCGCGCCGCTCCGCGAGCCAGCGGGCCAGCATCAGGATCACCGCGAGCTTCGCGAGCTCGGCGGGCTGGCCGATCCGCAGGCCGCCGATCGCGATCCACGACTTGCTGCCGGCCGCGGTCCCCCCGCCGCTGCCCACCGCGAGCGTGAACACGAGGATCACGACCGCCAGGGCATAGACGTATGGGGTCGCCCATTCGACCAGCCGCGGGGACGTGCGGAACACCAGCACGGTCGCGACGGCGCCGACGGCGAGCCAGATCAGCTGCTTGTGCCAGATCGTGCTCACGAAGGTCGGCACGTCCGTCTGGCCCGCCGAATAGAGCGTGGCGAGCCCGTAGCCGGCCAGGAGCAAGGCGACGCCGGCGAGCGGCCTATCGAAGTCGCGGAGGCGGGGCCGCATGCGTGGTGCCGGTGTGGGTCGTCGCGGTGCGGGTGGTATCGCGCGGAATGGTGTCCGTGCCGGTCGTGTCCTCGCCGGGCTCACCGGGGAGAATGGGCACCGGCTGCGGAGCCGTGTCGGCCGGCAGCGCTTCCCGGATCCGGACGGCCGCGGCGGTGTCCGCGCCAAGGTACGTCGCGATCACGCGAGCGACGAGGGGGGCGACCCCCGACCCGTGCCCGGCGAACTCGATGATTGCGCCGACCACGATCTCGGGCTTCTCGACCGGGGCGAACCCGATGAACCACCCGTGATCCGCCCCGTGCGGGTTCTGTGCCGTGCCGGTCTTGCCGCCGATTGTGACCGTCGGCAGCCGGGCGCCCCGTGCGGTCCCCCGCTCCACCACGTTGGCCATCGCCTGCCGCAGCCCTACCAGCTGCTCCCCGGTGAGGTCGAGACTGGTGACCGCGCCGGCCGCCGGGCGCACGAGATAGGGCGTGCGAGCCCGCCCGTCGCTCGCGAGCATCTCGTACAATCGGACCATGCTGACGAGAGTCTGCGCGTTCTCCCCTTGCCCGATGGCCAGGTTCAGGGTGACCGCCGAAGTCCAGCGGCGCGGGCCGTACAGGCGGTCGTAGTAGTCGGTCCCCGTCGGGAACTCGGGCGTGATTTCGCCTGGGAGGTCGATCCCGGTGCGCGACCGCAGCCCCCAGGCGTTTGCGTCCTCGAGCAGCGAGGTGAGGCCGAGCTTGAGGCCGAGCTGGTAGAAGTAGACGTCGCAGCTCTGGGCGATGGCGTCGCTGAGGGCGAGATCGCCGTGCCCCCCGCGGGACCAGCACCGGAAAAAGCGGTTGCCGTACTGGAGCCCGCCGCGGCAGGGGATCGGCATGTGCGACCGGAACGACACCACGCCGCGCCGCAGCGCCATGGCGGCGACCGCCAGCTTCCAGGCCGAGCCGGGCGGATAGCGCGCTTGAATGACCCGATCGAACAACGGGTTCGCGACGCTGGTGTTGAGGCGTCGCCAGTACTCCGGGTCGATGCCGCCTACGAACGCGTTGGGGTTGTAGCCCGGGGCGCTGTAAAAGGCGAGGATCTCGCCCGTGTTGGGATTGAGGGCCAGGATCGCGCCGCGCTGCCCGGCCGGGAAGATCCGGGCCACGTAGCGCTGGAGATCGAGGTCGATGCTCGTGTGCAGCGGCTTACCGGGGACGGGGGGCAGGGTCTGCCCGGCCCCCGCCTCCTGAACCACACGGCCCAGCGCGCTCACCTCCACGAAGCGCACGCCGTCCGCGCCGCGCAGCGAGTCGTCGTATTGACGCTCCAAGCCGGCCCTCCCCACCAGCCCCCCCATCCGCAGCTCGCGCTCCGCCCGCTCCGTCTCCGTCACCTCGCTCACGTACCCCACGAGGTGCGCCGCCAGGCTCGAATCGGGATAGTAGCGCTTGGGCTCGGGCTGCATGAGCAGTCCGGGAAAGATCAGGCGGCGTTCCTCGAGCGCCGAGACCGTCTCGAACCCGGCGTTCGGGAGCACGATCACCGGCAGGTAGGGCGTGCGCCGGTAGCGCACCAGGACGCGCTCGATCCCGACGCTGTCCAGTTTCACGAACGGTGCCACGCGCCGCAGCGTGGCGCGGAGCGCGTCCTCGGTGCCCGGGAGCAGCGACACCGTGTACCCCGGCACGTTCTCCGCGAGGATCTTGCCGTTGCGGTCGGTGATGATGCCGCGCGGCGCGGGGAGCGGAATGGGGCGCAGGCGGTTCGTTTCCGCCTGCAGCTGATACGTGACGTGCCCGATGATCTGCGTGCGGAAGAAGGCGACGACGAGGAGGCCGGTCACCACCCACAGGCCAGTGCGCGCCACGCGCAGGCGGCGCTCCAGGAGATGGGGATGGAACGTGTTCATGCGTCGCTCAGGCGGATCGCCAGGCGGCGCCCGAACAGCCACAGCACCAGCACCCCGGCCACGGCCGTGGTCAGGCTCTGCAGCGGCGACCACACGAGCAGCTCCCAGCCGAGCAGCCCACCCTTCATCTTCCCCGACGCCAGCGCCATGACCAGGTTGCGGAACCAGGTCCCCGCGAAGAACAGGCAGCCGTTCACGAACAGGTTCTCGGCGAAGAAGACCGCCTTGCTCCACGCGGAGAGATAGCCGACCAGCGTGTGCGCGAGCGCGCCCGCCCCGAACGACGCGGGGGTGAGCGCGTCGCGCGCCAGGCCCACCAGGAAGCCGACGCCCGCGCTCGTACCGGGTTGGGCGCGAATCGTCCAGATCAGGAGCGCGAGCAGGAGGAAGTCCGGCGCGATGCGGTCGCCGCCCAGGTGGCTGCGCACGGAGAACTGCAGCCCGACGAGCACCGCGAGGACCACGAGGAAGCGGAACGTGTCGCTCCGCCTCACGGCGTCTGCCCGTCCGGCTCGAACACCGAGCGCAGATCGCCGCGCGACGGCGGGGCGGTGAGAATCATCACGTGCGTGATGGCGGCGGGGTGCACCGCGGGCCGCACCAGATAGGTGCGCTCCCAGCCCTCCGCCTCCCCCGCGCCACCCACCACGGTCCCGATGGGAATGCCGCGCGGCAGCACGCCGCCCAGGCCCGACGTGAGGATCAGGGCGCCGTCCGGCACGAACTGCCGGTAGGCGACGCCCTGCAGCTGGAGCAGCCAGCTGCGCGGCCCGTCGCTCCCGTGGGGCGCGACGATGCCATACACGCTTCCGTCCGCCGCCATCGCGCTGGCCCGAAACTCGGGGTGCGCCCAGGTGACGACGACGCTCGTCTGGGCATCGACCGAGCTGACGATGCCCACGAGCCCCTGCGGGCTCACCACCGCGGAGAGCGGCTTCACGCCCTGCTTGCGGCCGGCCGACACGAGGAACGTCAGGGCGTTCGTGGGCTCCGCCTGGTGCAGCACTTCCGCGGGCACGTAGCCCGATCCCAGCCGCGGGCCCAGGCCGAGCAGGCCGCGCAGCCGGGCGTTCTCGCTCCGGAGCTCGGGGAGGAAGGTCGCGACGAGGGCGGCCGAGTCCCGCTGGGCGGCAACCGCGTCGTAGTGCTGCAGCGACGCGGAGAGCAGCTCGGTCTGCTGCTGCAGCGCGAGAAACGGCGCGAGCACGGTCTGGCGCAGCGCCTGCGCGAGCGGCTCGCGGAGGCGCTGCGGCAAGCTCATGGCCGCGAGCGACAGCAGAACGCAGACGAGGAAGACGAGGGTGTCGGCCCGTGACGCGTAGCGGTCCGCTCCGATCGCCATCGTGCTACGTGGTCAGGACGTTGTGGTATTTCTCCGGATCGTCGAGGATCCGGCCCGTGCCCCGCACGACGCAGGTCATGGGGTCCTCGTCGAGGTGGATCGGCAGCCCGGTCTCCTGCTGCAACAGCACGTCGAGCCCGCGGATCAGCGCGCCGCCGCCGGTCATGACGATCCCGCGGTCCACGATGTCGCTGGCGAGCTCGGGCGGGGTGATCTCGAGCGCGCGCCGCACGGCGTCGACGATCTGCTGGATCGGCTCCTGCACCGCCTCGCGGATCTCGCTCGAGTGCACACGCACGATCTTCGGGATCCCGGACACGAGGTCCCGCCCCTTCACCTCCATCTCCCGCTCCTCGCCGACCGGGGCCGCCGACCCGATCTGGATCTTGATCTGCTCGGCCGTGGGCTCGCCGATGAGGAGGTTGTAATTCTTGCGCATGAACTGGACGATGGCCTGGTCCAGCTCGTCGCCGCCGGTCCGGATGGAGGTGTCGGACACGATCCCTGAGAGCGCGATCACCGCGATCTCCGTGGTCCCGCCGCCGATGTCGATCACCATGTTGCCGGTCGGCGTCTCGACCGGCAGCCCCACCCCGATGGCCGCCGCCATCGGCTCGGCGACCATGTAGACCTCCTTCGCCCCCGCCGACTGCGCCGAGTCGCGCACGGCGCGCTTCTCGACCTCGGTGATCCCGCTGGGTACGCACACGATCACCTTCGGCTTCACCCGGAACAGGTGGCGGTCGATGATCGTCTTGAGGAAAAACCGCAGCATCTTCTCGGTGACGTCGAAGTCGGCGATGACGCCGTCCTTGAGCGGCCGGACCGCGAGGATGCCGTCGGGGGTGCGGCCCAGCATCCGCTTCGCCTCGAGCCCGATCCCCTTGATCTTGCCGGTGGACTTCTCGATCGCGACCACCGAGGGCTCGTTCAAGACGATGCCCTCGCCCTTCACGTAGATCAGGGTGTTGGCCGTCCCGAGATCGACGGCGATTTCATTCGCCGGACTCCAGTTACCGAGCTTGAAAGAGGGCCAGCGAAAGGGCACGAGAGCACGCGGTCGCAGGTGAACGTGGTCAGGCGGGCGCTAGCACGGGCGCATCAAGTTAATGAAAAGCGTAACTTCAAGCAAGGCTGATGCTTGACGCCCCTGAAGGCCACCGCTAGCGTACCCCCATGCGACACGGGCGCGCGGGCGAAGTGGCGGTGGTGAACCTCGCGGTGTGCGACCGCTGCGGCCTGTGCCTGCCGCTGTGCCCGCCCGAAGCCATTCATCTCCAGCTCGACGAGCTGGTGGTGGATCCAATGACCTGTACCGGCTGCCGCAAATGCGTCGCGCCCTGTCCGGTGGGCGCGTTGTCGATGGCGTATGCCTGAGGTCGACGTCCTGGTCGTCGGCGCAGGCCCGGCGGGCTCGGTCGCGGCGCTGGAAGCGAAACGCGCCGCACCGGAGCTCGACGTCCTGCTGCTCGAGCGCGACCGCGCGGTGGGCGCGCCGGTGCGCTGCGCCGAGGGAGTGGGCGATGCCGGGCTGCGGGAGTTCGCGGATCCGGACGGCGCGGCCTGGGTCGCCCGCAAGATCACCCGCGTCGTTTTCGTCGCGCCGGACGACACCGAGGTGAGCGTTGCGGAACGGGACGTGGGCTGGATCCTGGACCGCACCCGGTTCGACGCGTTCCTGGCCGCTCAGGCCGGCGCCGACGGCGCCGAGCTGCTGGTCGGAACCGAGGCCGCGGGGATGACGCGCGCCGCCGACGGGCGCTGGCACGTCCGGACGCGGGGCCCGCGCGGCGAGGGAAGCTACCGGGCGAAAGTCGTGATCGCCGCGGACGGCGTGGAGGCGATGGTCGGCCGCTGGGCGGGGCTCGACACGCGCGTCCCGGCGCGCGACATGGAGTCGTGCGCCCAGTACGTGGTCCAGGGGATCGACTTCGATCCCGGCGCGATCTACCTCCAGTTCGGGCGCGACATTGCGCCGGGCGGCTACGCCTGGATCTTCCCGAAAGCGGTCGGCATCGCGAACGTCGGGCTCGGCATGGTCGCGCTGCGGGGCGACGGCCGCAACGCGCGCGACTACCTCGACGCCTGGGTCGCGCGGCGCTACCCCCGCGGGGCGCGCACCGCGTACACCGTGGGCGGCGTGATCGTCCACACGACCATCAAGCGGACTTGCGCCGACGGGGTCCTGGTCGCGGGCGACGCGGCCCACATGATCAACCCCCTCTCCGGGGGCGGGATCGTCAACGCGATGAAAGCGGGGCGGCTCGCGGGCCGCGCCGCCGCGGCCGCGATCCGCGAGGGCGACACCAGCGAGCGCCGCCTCGCGGCCTACCACCGCACATGGATGGACCTGCTCGGCGAGGATCACCTGAAGTACTACCGCCTCAAGCACGCGCTCGAGCAGCTCGACGACGCCTGCTTCAACGCCCTGGCGCGCACGGTCAACACGATCCCCCTGCGGGAGCGCACGCTCGGCCGGATCTTCACGCACGCGCTGGTCAGGCACCCGCAGCTCATTCCGGTGGCGGCGAGGTTCTTCGTGTGATTGCGGATTGGCGATTGCGGATTGCGGATTGAGAATTGCCGAATTGCGGATTGGCGATTGCGGATTGCGGATTGAGAAGCCGACCTGGAGAATCCGCAATCCGCAATCCGCAATGGGTGGGGGGCGATGCTGAACATCGATCTGAAGGACAAACGGGCACTGGTGGCGGGGTTGGCCGACGACGGCGGATACGGGTTCGCCATCGCCAAGGCCCTCGCCGAGTCCGGCGCCACGGTGTGCACGGGGACCTGGCCGCCCGCTCTGAACATCTTCAAGAACCTGCTCGAGCGGGGCAAGATCGACGAGGCCCGGCGTATGCCGGACGGCTCGCTCCTCACGTTCGAGCGGGTCTACCCCCTGGACGCGGCGTACGACGCGCTCGCCGACGCGCCCGAGGAGATCCGGGCGAACAAGCGCTACAAGGACGTCGGCGACTTCTCGATCTCCGGGCTGGCGCAACGCCTGACCCAGGACTTCGGAGAGCGGCCGCTCGACGTCGTCGTCCACTCCCTCGCGAACGGCCCCGAGGTGAAGCGACCCCTGCTCGAGACGAGCCGGTCCGGCTACCTCGCCGCGGTGAGCGTGAGCGCGTACTCGCTCGTGTCCCTGGTGGCGCGTCTCGGCCCCCTCATGCGCCCGGGCGGGTCCTTTCTGTCGCTCACCTACATGGCGAGCGAGCGCGCCGTGCCCGGCTACGGGGGCGGGATGTCCTCGGCCAAAGCGGCGCTCGAGAGCGACACCCGCACGCTCGCGTTCGAGGCCGGCCGCAAGTACGGCGTCCGCGTGAACACGATCTCGGCGGGCCCCCTCGCCTCGCGCGCCGCGAGCGCGATCGGCGACATCGACAAGATGGTCGAGTACTACGCGGCGAACGCGCCCCTGCCGGAGCGGCTCACGGCCCGGGAAGTCGGTACGACGGCCGCGTTCCTCGCGAGCCCGCTCGCGAGCGGCATCTCCGGAGCCACGATCTACGTAGACAAGGGCTATCACGCGATGGGCGTCGCGGTGAGCGCGGGGGCGGTGCTGTGAGGCAGGTGTTGGGTGTAAGGTGTTGGAAAGCCCCTGACACCTAACACCCCACACCTTTCATCCAGGGGTCGCTGCACCGCTGCCACGGCCGATGTCGACACGCGTCGACGGGTCTCGGCGACGGGACGGGAGCGAGAGCCTCGGGGTGCCGCGCCGTAACAACGAGCTCCCGCCGCTCGAGGTACTGACGCCCGGCGGCCGGGAGGCTACATCGGCAATCCACTGTCGTCCCACATCCCTCGCGCCGATGCCGTAGTGCCACGCGTGGCCCTCTCCGAACGGGCATAGCGTTTGCGCCGGTAGCGACGAATCCGTGTCGCCCCATGATTCCGCCTCCGCCACGACTCCGCAGCGACCTGACCGTCAGGGAGGAGCAGACGGCCGGCGGAACGGTCTCGATCGTCAAGGACCCGCTCACCGGCGACTTCTTCCGATTCCGGGAGACCGAGCGATTCATCGCCCAGCAGTGCGACGGGAAGACGCCGCTCGACGTGATCCGGCAGCGGACGGAACAGCGGTTCGGCGCGACGCTTGCGGCCGAGAGTCTCAGCGCGTTCGTGCAGCGCCTGGACAAGGCCGGCCTGCTGGAAACGGCCGACCCGGCGAAGCGCGGATCGGCCGGCAAGCGAGCGCGACGCATCCGCGGCAGCCTGCTGTATCTCCGGCTCAAGGTGGCCGACCCGGATCGGCTCTTCGACCGGCTGGCTCCCCTGCTGCGGGGTCTGTTCACGGCGCGCTTTCTCGCGCTGTCGGCCGCGGTCGTCGTCCTGGGCGTGGGAACGGCGGTCGCGAATTGGAGCGACGTCGTTCAGGATCTTTCCCGGCTGTACCGGCTGGCCGCGATCCTCCCGTTCCTCGCGATCACGTTTCTCGTCGCGTCCACGCACGAATTCGCACACGGTCTGACCTGCAAGCATTTCGGCGGCGAGGTGCACGAGCTGGGCTTCATGCTCATCTACTTCCAGCCGGCCCTGTACTGCAATGTGAGCGACGCCTGGCTCTTTCCCGAGAAATCGCAGCGGCTGTGGGTCGGCTTCGCGGGACCCTATTTCGAGCTGTTTCTCTGGGCCCTGGCCGTCCTGGTGTGGCGTCTGACGGACGTGGACACGGTGGTCAACTACGTCGCGTTGATCGCGCTGACCGGCTCCGGGCTCAAGACGCTCCTGAACCTGAGCCCGCTGCTCAAGCTCGACGGCTACTACATGCTGAGCGATTACCTCGACGTCCCCAACCTGCGGCGGAAGTCGTTTCGGTACGTCGGCAGCTGGATCAAGCAGCTCTCGGGCCGGGCGGACCAGCCGATCGACGCCGTGTCGCCACGGGAGCGCCGGATCTATCTGGGCTACGGGCTCCTGGCCGCCGTCCCATCCCTGTTGCTGCTGGCCGTCGGGAGCGTCAAGATGGCCGGCTTCCTGCTCGCCAGCGGCGGGCCGCTGGCCGTGGCGCTGTTCACGGGGCTCCTGACCCGGAAGGTCCGGCGCCGCGCCGGCAGGCTCTTCGGGAAGGGGACGGACGACACGGACGACGATGATCCCGGCGACGACCCTGCGCCCCGCGAGCCGGCACGGAAGGACGCCGGGCCGAAATGGACGAGGCGACGCATGGCGCTGATTCTTGCAGGCGTCGCGCTGCCGGCCGTGCTGCTGGGCCGGCTGGAGCTCAAGGTCGGCGGCCCGGTTACGATCCTGCCCATCCGCAACGCGGATGTGCGGACCGAGCGCGACGGGATGATCGAGGAGGTCTACGTCACCGAGGGAGACACCGTGCGGGCGGGTGACGTCGTGGCTCGCCTGACCGAGCGGGCGCAGCGGGCGGACCTGCAGAAGACCGACGCCCAGATCCGCGAGGCCCGCGCGCGGCTGAGCCTGCTCGAGGCCGGGCCGACACGGGACGAGATCGAAGTGGCCCGGACGGCCCTGGACCAGGCGGAGGAGCGGCTGAAGTACGCGCGCGCCCGGCGGGACAGGAACAAGCAGCTGGCCGACAGCGGCGTGCTCACCCAGACGGAGCTCGAGAACTCGGACGAGCTGGCGACGACTGCCGCAAGCGATGTGGCCGCGGCCCGGCACAAGTTGGCGCTGCTCTTGGGCGGAACCCGGCCGGAGCAGCTCGCAGCCACGCGGGCCGAAATCGCCGGCCTCGAGGCGCAACGGCGCTACCTCGAGGCGGAGCTGCGGCGCGCCGTGGTGCGCAGCCCGGTGACCGGGATCGTCGCGACACGGGCGCGGGACCTGTCGGAGATGGCGGGGCAAGAGGTGCAACCGGGAGCGCTGATTGCCAAGGTGTACGACCTGCGAAAGCTCGCCGTGGAAGTCGCCATTCCCGAACGGGAGATCGCCGACGTGCGGGTGGGGCAGCCGGTCGCTTTCAAGGCCAGGGCGTATCCGAATCGCACGTTCCACGGGACGGTGACGGCGATCGCGACCGCCGCCGAGGGGCCGTCGACCGCGGCGCAGTCCGGCTCGGGAAGGAACCCGAGCACGATTCGCGTCACCTCCGAGATCGACAACGGGCCGCTCCTCCTGAAGCCGGGGATGACCGGGCAGGCCAAGGTGTTCTGCGGCCCGCGGCGCATCGTGGAGCTGGTGATGCGCCGGCTGGCTCTCACGATGCACGTGAACGTCTGGTCATGGTGGTAGCCGTCAAGCCCGGACCCGTTCCGGCGGGCGAGCGGCGCGCCGTGGACGAGAACCTGTATCTGACCGGCCGTCCCACGCTGAAGCGGTTCTTGCGCTACGTCGCGGGTCACGCCGCCAGGCCGCCCAGCAAGGGAGCCCTGACCGACCAGTGGCACGCCGCGAACGAAGTCGTCCGCTCGCTCGAGCGGGAGGAGGCCGGTCTCGCCGACGATCCTCCCATGGCGGCACTGGGGCCGGAGTACGAGCCGCTCTTCCTGGAGTTCTTCAAGGACCCCCTGGTGCGGTACGGCTTCAACACCGTGCCTACCGACGTCGCGCTCGTGGAGCTGGACCGTGCGGTGGTGTACCAGAAGCACGTCGACCTCACCTTCGCCCGGGCGCTCGAGCAGAGGCTGGGACGGGCGCCGGGCCGGGAGGAGATCTTCCGCACCTGTCTGCCCTACGATCATCCCCAGCCGCCGGTGAAATGGGCGCGCGGGCGCGGCAACGTCTTCGTCTTCACGTCGCCGTCGAACGACCTGCGCTTTCTCGGGACCATGCCGCTCGAGCCCGGCGACATCAAGAACCACGCGCCGCCCGGCAATCTGGTGGGGGTCGTCGGGATTGCCGCGGGCTTCGGCGCCAATTTCCTGAACGCGATCTACGCGGAGCGGCGGCTGATCCTCAACAACGGCAGCCATCGCGCCTACGCCCTCCGCAGGCTGGGGGTGACCCACGTGCCTTGCATCGTCCAGCACGTCCCTTCGCGCGACGCCCTGGAGGTGGTCGGCCCCTCGACGGTGCGGCGCGATCCGGATGTCTACCTGCGGCAGCCGCGGCCCCCGATGCTCAAGGACTATTTCGACGCCAGGCTGTACACGGTGATGGCCGCGCGCCGGCGTCTGCGGCAGATCACGGTGCGATTCGAGGTCGAAGAGAACTCGGTGCCGGCGCTGTGACGTCCTCCGGCGGGGTCCCCTGATCAGGGAGCCCCGCCATGAGGCGGAGCAGCCCGTCCTGGGTCGCGTGCTCGCGCCGGACCTCGCCTACGATTCGCCCCGCGCGCAATACCAGGATCCGCTCCGAGAGGCTCAGGACTTCGGGGAGCTCGCTCGAGATCAGGAGGATCGCATGCCCCTGCGTGGCCAGCTCGCCGATGAGCGCGTGGATCTCGGCTTTGGCGCCCACGTCCACTCCGCGCGTCGGCTCGTCCAGGATGAGAATGCGCGAGCGAGCCGCGAGCCACCTGGCGAGCACGATCTTTTGCTGGTTCCCGCCGGACAGCCCTGCGACGGCGGCCCCGAGATCGGGCGTGCGAACCCGGAGGCGGTCGAAATACTCCCGCGCCAGCGTACGCTCCTCCGACCGGTGCAGCCAGGTGAAGCGGGACAGCCGCCTGAGAATGGGGAGCGAGACGTTGTGAAGACCGCTCTCCGACGGCACGATCCCCTGGCGCTTCCGGTCCTCGGGCACGAGCCCCAGCCCGAGCCGGATCGCCTCGCCGGGGCTCCTGATCCGGACCGGGCGGCCGCGCAGGGAGACGCGTCCCAGGGCCGCGGGGTCCAAACCGAACAGGGCGTGAGCCACCTCTGAGCGGCCCGCACCCACCAGCCCGGCGAGCCCGACCACCTCTCCCGCGCGCAGGCTGAACGTCACGTCTGCGAACTTCCCCGGGGAGGAAAGCCCCTCCACGCGGAGCAGCTCCTCGCCGGGAGCGGCCTGCCCGGGCCGCGGCAGGTATTCGGCCAGCGGACGCCCGATCATCAGCTGCACCAGCTCGGCAGCGGACAGCCCCGCGACGGGGCGCGTGGCGACGTGGCGGCCGTCGCGCAGCACGCTCACCGTGTCCGCGAGACGGAACAGCTCGGGCATGCGGTGGGAGACGTAGATGCAGGTCACGCCGCGGTGCTTCAGCCGCTCGATGAGGTCGTACAGGCGCTCCGCCTCGACCTGGCTCAGGCTCGAGGTCGGCTCGTCGAACACGATGATGCGCGCGCCGCCGCCCACCGCCGACGCGATCTGCACCACCTGCTGTTGCGCGATCGTCAGGTCACCGAGCCGGCGGCGCACATCGAGGGTCGTGCCGATCTCCGCCAGGAGGCCTTCGGCCCGGCGCGCCATCGCGTCGCGCACGACCAGGCCTCTGCGTGACGGCAGGGCGCCGAGGCACAGGTTTTCCGCCACCGAGAGGTTGTCGCAGAACGCCAGCTCCTGATGGACCATGCCGACGCCGACCGCCAGCGCGTCGCGCGGGCTCGCGAACCGCACCGCTCTTCCGTGCACGACGACCGTCCCCGAGTCCGGCACATGGATGCCGGCGAGGATCTTACCCAGGGTGCTCTTGCCGGCTCCGTTCTCCCCGCAGAGCGCGTGACACGAGCCGGCCGCGACCTCGAGCGTCACGTCGCTCAGTGCGAGCGCGCCCGGAAAGCGCTTCGTGACGCCCTCGAAGCGGACGGCGACGCCGTCGTCGCCCACAGGTCGCCGGCCGCTAGCGCCCGACGTAGGTGGCGGGCACGTCCGTGAAGCCCCACGCCTGGAGCTGGCGGGCCCATTCCCCCAGGTTCTGCCGGGTCACGCGGACCAGCTCCATCGGAATGCGCTGGGGGATGTCCTGCTTCAAGTACAGCTTGTCCACGATGGTCTTCACCCCCACATAGCCCCACTGGTACACCGGCTGCGCCAGGAGAACGGGGGCGATCCCCTTGTCCACGTACGGGAGCTGGGCCGGGAGCGCGTCCACCGCGACGACCTTCACGCGGGTGGGGTCGAGGTCGGTGAGCAGCGTGCGAGTGAACAGCGGCCACCCGCCCACCATCGCCCAACCCTGGATGTCCGGGTAGGCGTTGGTCACGCGGATCACCTCCGCGGCGGCGTCCTGCGGCGTCTCGATATGGTTGAAGACGCCCACGATCCGGATCCCCGCGTGCTTCGCCGCCTCGTCCTTTACCCCCTGGACCCGCCGCTGGAGGTTCGGGGCGTTCTGGTTCCCGGCCAGGATGGCCACCTTGCCCCGTCCGTTCATGAGCGTCGCCAGCTCGGCCATCACTGCCTGGCCAGTCTTGACGTCGTCCACGCCGTAGTACGCGAAGCGCTTCGACTGCGGGGCATCGCTGTCGAACGTCATGACCGCGACGCCGCGATTGACCGCGTCGTCGATCGCGCCGGTCACCTTCCCGGCGTCGGAGCAGGAGATGAGGATGGCGTCGGCGCCGTCGTTCACCGCCTGCTGGATGCGCTGCGCCTGCACCTGGCCGTCCTCCTGCGGAGGCGTGAGCCAGAGGACCTCGACCTTGATGTGGTGCTGCTGCGAGAGCTCTTTCGCCGCCGCCTCCGCTCCGGTGCGGGAAGCCAGGAAGACCGGGTTGGTCGAGCTCTTCGCGATCAGCGCAATGGTGATCCCATCGTCCGTTGCGCGACCCACGCTGCGCTGCGCGTCGCGACCCCCCCCACCGCCGCCGCCGCCACAGGCCCCGCCCGCGACGATCGTGGCCAGGGCAGCCAGTCCCCACACGGTCCGCATTGTCATCGCCGTCTCCTGGTTCGGAAGTTCACGCGGCAGTCCGTGGCGCGTCCGCCATCCGGCTCAGCCGCCGAGCGGTGAGGCGGGTGCTCCACTGATCCACGACCACCGCGATGATGATGGCGCACCCGATAACGATCCACTCGTAATTCTGGTCGAAGTGCAGCGTGCGGATCGACTGGCGGATGAGGACGATCAGCAGCGCGCCCAGCATGGCGCCCAACGCGCTCCCCTTCCCGCCGATCAGGCTCGCGCCCCCGACCACCGCCGAGGCGATCACGTACAGCTCATAACCCTGCGCGTCCCCCGAGGAGGCCGATCCGTAGAAGCTCGCCCCCAGGAACGCCGCGAAGCCGGCCGTCAGTCCCGACACGGCGAAGACGCCGATCTGGATGCGGGCGAGCGACAGTCCCGCGAAGCGGCTCGCCTCGAGGTTCCCGCCGAACGCGAAGACGTGCCGTCCCATCACGGTGCGGTGGAGGTAGATACTGCCCAGGACCGCCAGGGCCAGCATGGAGATCATGGGGACGGGATAGAGTCCCCCGCCGAGCCCGAGCGAGGCCTTCGCCACCCCCGTGAGAGGTTGCGGCACCAGGATGCTCTCCGCCTTGCTCGCGACGAAGGCGATGCCGCGCAGCATCCACATGGTGCCCAGGGTGATGATGAACGGATGCACGCGCAGCCCCACGACCAGACCGCCGTTCACGAGCCCGCACAACAGTCCGACCCCGACGCACAGCGACAGCCCCAGGAGCGCGGTCGGCACGCTCGCCATCGGCCCCAGGGCACGGAGCAGGAGCGCCATGGTCACGCCCGCCAGGGCGTAGATGGAGCCGACCGACAGATCGATCCCGCCCGAGATGATCACCACGGTGGCGCCGATCGCCATGATCGCGAAGAAGCTGGCGTCGGTGGCGGTCTGGACGAGCGTGTACGAGTTCCAGAAGTTGTTCACGAGATCGCCGCTGCGGCGGTCGGGGTGCGCGCCGGCGAGCAGGGTCAGGATCAGGGTGACCAGCACCACCACGAGCACCAGCCCGGTCTCCTGCGAGCCGAGCAGCTTGCGAACGATTGCGCGCATCAGCAGCCTGGCGCCGGACGTGCTGCGGGATAGCACGCCCGGAAGCGGTCGTAGAGGTCTTGATAGGTAAGCTGCGCTGCGCGGTCCGGGTACGCCAACGGCGCCCGGGTGAGGACGCAGTGCACGGCAGCCGGCAGGTCGGGAAAGGCTCCGACTCCGACCGCAGCGAGGAGCGCCGCGCCGTATGCCGGACCCTCTTCACGGCTCACCGTCGTCACGGGAAGTCCGAAGACGTCCGCCTGGAGTCGGCGAATGAACGGGCTGCGCGCGCCGCCGCCGGTCAGCAGCAGATGCGCCGGTGCTAGTCCCAACTCCCCGAGAATCGAGACGGAGTCGCGGAGCGCGTAGCAGACGCCCTCGAGCACGGCCCGCGTCAGGTGGGCGCGCGTGTGCGCCAGACTGAGTCCGACGAACGCGCCGCGCAGCGCTGCGTCGCGATGTGGCGTGCGCTCGCCCTGGAGGTACGGGAGGAAGATCACACCGTCCGCACCGGCGCGAACGCCGGCCGCCTCCTCGGTCAGTCGCACGTCGGGCTGGTCGACGCCGGCGAGGTCGCGGGCGAGCTGGTCGCGATACCACGCGAATGCGCCGCCCGCCGAGAGCACGACGCCCATCACGTACCAGACACCG
>DASPXO010000108.1:0-3699 GCA_035637235.1 Gemmatimonadales bacterium
CCGTTAGGCGGCTGCCCCTATGCGATCACTCATCACTGGTGCCTTCATCGCCATGCTTGGGCTCGCAGGTGGCGTTCGCTCTGTACTCGCCCAGACCGCCTCGCCACGTGCGGCGCTCGAGACCTATCTCACCGGTCTCAAGACCGGCAATCTGAGCCTCGTCCTCGGCGTGTACTACTTCGGTGACCGTCGCCCCGACTTTCACCTTCCCCATCCCATTCCCATCGAGTCACACCGAGTTCTCAAGGAGCTCGTTCTCGACTCCGTGGCCGCCAAGGAGTGGAACGACCGAGGTATCGTACCCGCTGCAATGCCGGGCGATGTCCAACTGGAGGTTCAAGAACGGCTCTCGGGGCACGTTGAGATGTTCTCATATTCACTCCGCCGAGTTGATGGCAAGTGGCTCATCTATGCGCACTCGAGCTGGGGTGCTCCCGATTGAAGCAGCCGCCTAACAAGCGCTTGAAGCTGGCGGGCGCTGATCGCTCTAAGGGAACCGGAGCGTTGTGCCCCTGGCGGGGCACGGACGTCGTCCCACACCCTTGCGCCGGCCAGCGGGCCGCCCGCAGCGTAAGCGCGATCCGTTCGACGGACTACCAGACATGAGGGGCGTGGTGCGACGTGACGCGTGGGCGGGTGCGGCTCTCTCGCTGTTCTCGTTTGTGGGTCCCTGCGTTGCGCAGACTGCCTGGCAGCCATCACCGGGCCATACGCAAGTGCCGATATGGCCGAATGTTGTCCCTGACGCACAGCCAGTCGAGGGGCCCGAGGTGTTCGGGACGGTTGTGGACGCCGTGGGCAGCCCAAAGCTCGTTGCCGGCAGGCCGTGGGTCTACGTCGACCGAGTCTCGCAACCGACGATGACCGTCTATTCGCCAAAGGGAAGCAACACGGGCGCGGCGGTGGTCGTGTTCCCGGGCGGGGGCTACAACGTGCTGGCTATCGATCTTGAGGGCACGGAGGCTTGTGACTGGCTGACGTCCAAGGGCATTACGTGCGTGCTGCTGAAATACCGCGTGCCGTGCATGAAATCGGGCTCGTATCGGGATTGTTTGACGGCGTTGGAAGACGCGCAGAGGACGGTGGGGCTGGTACGCTTCCACGCCGCGGAGTGGCATATCGATCCGCACAGGATCGGCGTGCTCGGCTTTTCGGCAGGCGGCCATATGGTCGCCGCGATGAGCACGCATTTTGAGAAGCGTCTCTATGCGGCCGTGGACGCGGCCGACAAAGAAAGCTGCCGCCCGGACTTTGCCGTGGCGCTCTATCCGGGGCATTTGGCGGTCCCCGAGACAGGTTTCGCGCTGAATCCAGATATTCACGTCAGCAACCAGACGCCGCCGACGTTCTTGCTCCAGGCGGAGGACGATCCGACGGATCCGGTCGAGAACTCGCTCGTCTACTATGCGGCGCTCAGGAGGGCTGGAGTTCCCGCAGAAATGCATGTGTATGTGAAGGGCGGGCATGCGTTTGCGCTGCGCCGCACGGAGTCTCCAATCACGGGATGGCCTCAGCTCGTAGAGACGTGGCTCGGAACGATCGGGATGATTTCGAGGTAGGGGCGCAAGAACGCCCAGGTCAATTCCGAATCTTGTATCAGGCCTCATGCGAGGTGCCGCGCTGCTTGAGCAGCACCGCGTGCATCAGACCCGCTCTCGGTAGTTCTGGACACGAGCGGGACGCATCCTGCGCCCCTTGACGTCTCCTCCCATGCACTTTACACTACAAAGTAGTCTGTCGCACAGGGCCAAGGGAGGGCTGGCAATGAACGTCGACGTCATCGTCGTCTACGTGCAGCGTTACCGGAAGGGGCACGAGCTGGACTTCGTGCCACCCCTGACGGGCATCCACCTGGCGGCGATCACGCCACGACGGCACCGCGTGCGGGTAATCCACCAGCAGCTGCAGGCAATCGACCTCGGCACCGACGCCGACCTTATCGCCCTGTCATTCTTCAGCGGCTTCGCGCCCGAGGCGTTCCGCCTGGCCGGGCTGTTCCGGGCCCGCGGAAAACGGGTGGTCGCCGGCGGGCCGCACGTCACCTACGACCCCGAGGGCACCCTCCGCCACGTCGACGCGGTCGTCATCGGCGAGGCTGAGTCGGTCTGGGCCGAGATGCTCGACGACGCCGAGGCCGGCCGGCTCCGCCCCGTCTACCACGGCTCACCCTGCGACATGAAGGGCCTGCCCACGCCGCGGTACGACCTCCTGCCGCCGCGCTTCTTCGTGCCCCGCGTCGTGCAGGCGACGCGCGGCTGCCCGTTCCGCTGCTCCTTCTGCACCGTGCCCACGCTCAACCCCGGCTTCCGCATGCGGCCGGTCGACGAGGTCCTGGCCGACGTCGCCTACGACCGCTTTCCCCACTGGTGGCAGCGCAAGGTCGTCTGGTTCTGGGACGACAACCTGACCATCAACCGGCCCTACATCAAGGAGCTGCTGGCGCGGATGGTTCCGCTGCGACGCTGGTGGCTCACCCAGGCCAGCCTCGACGTCGCCAGGGACGACGAGCTGCTGGCCCTGATGGAGGCGTCCGGCTGTATCGGCATCTTCTTCGGCCTGGAGACGTTCACCGCCGAGTCGCTGGCCCACGCCAACAAGAGGCAAAACCGGGTGGCGTGGTACAGCGAGGCGATCGCTAGGCTGCACCGCCGGGGCATCGCCGTGATGGCGGGCTTCATTGCCGGCTTCGACGGCGACACGCCCGAGACCGTCGAACGGATGGCGGACAACCTCTACTCCATCGGCGTCGACGTGCCCTTCCTGAGCGTCTTGACGCCTTTCAAGGGCACGCCCCTGTACGAGCAGATGGCCGGCGACGGGCGGATGCTGCCGGAGCGCGGCTGGGAGTTCTACAACGGCTACAACGTCACGTTCCGGCCGCGGGCTATGACGCCCGACCAGTTGCTGACGGCACATCGGCGGCTGTGGCGGCGAGCGTTCTCGCTGCCGCACGCACTGGGCCGGGCCTGGCGCGGCGTGCGCCGGCTGCGGGCGGGGGCGCTGCTCATGAGCCTGTGCATGAACGGCTTCTACGCGCTGAAGGCGCTGCGCGGCAACCTGCCGGCCGACATGCGTGGGCGAGAGGAATACCGCGACTTCGAGAAGCCGCGGCACGGTGCGGCGCTGCCGTTCAGCCGCGGAGTGGATACCGACGAACTCCAGGGTGCGGGTCATTATGCCAAGTGATGTGAGCGTGCTGCCTAACACGCGCCTGAAGCTGGCGGCGCCGTCTTTCTGTGGTAGTCTTCCATTCGTAAACTCTTTGAGTTCGCGCCGCAGCTGAGGCCGCATTCCGTTAGGCGGCGCACGTTAGAATAGCGCGGATCCGCATTCGCACTGCGGCGAGGAGTCCAACCAAAGGTAGTATGAGGAGGCTCCATGAGCCCAAAGACGGATACACAGAAGTCCGCCAAGAGCGCCACCGTGACCGGCAAGGCGGTCAAGGGATTCACGGACGAGGAACGAGCCGCGATGAAGGAGCGCGCCCAAGAGCGCAAGGCGGAAGCGCGCCGCGGCCCGCGCGCGACAAAGGCGGACGCGGAAAGGGACGTGCTCGCGAAGATTGCCGAGATGCCGAAACCGGATCGCGCCATGGCCGAGCGGCTCCATGCCATCATCAAAGCCAGCGCGCCAGCTCTCTCGCCGAGAACCTGGTACGGGATGCCCGCGTACGCCAAGGACGGCAATGTCGTCTGCTTC
>DASPXO010000109.1:0-3911 GCA_035637235.1 Gemmatimonadales bacterium
GACGGTTGCGTGAGCGGGGATCGGACCGGTGGCGTCACCGGTTTCGTCAAGCTGGGTGGAGCACCCAGCCGCAACCTCCTCATCGGCGGGGCGATCAACGGGTGGACGCATTCGAGCGGTGGCGTGAACGAGACGATCGCCAACCTCACCGCATCGGTCTACTACTACCCTCCCGCCACCGGCGGCCTCTTCGTCACGGGTGGGCTCGGGTTCTCCACGTACTACGTGGACACGGACCCGGAGGTGAGCGCGACGGGGCGGGGCTTCACGGGCGGCGTGGGCTACGATATCCGGGTGGGCCGGAACGTGTCCCTCACGCCGGCCGTGAATTTCGTGTTCGGCGCCCTGGAGGACTTCGACGCTCCCGCCCCCGGCGGGGGGGTCGTGCGGGCGACCGGCTGGAAGCAGAACGTGATCGACTTCGGGCTTGGCGTGACGTTCCACTGACGCCGCTCGTCACGGGCGGGTGATGAGCCGGGCCCTCGAGTCCGGCTTGACGGGCCCTTGACCGGGCGCGGTATGTTTCCGATCCTCGCACCCGGCGGGGGAACCGTGGTCGCCGGATTTCGGTCTTCGTGGTTGCGCGCGTGCGGCGTGATGCTGCTGACGCTGTGGGGCGGCGCATGTGTGTGGATCTTCCGCCACGTGGCGGTCGAGCCGATCGATCGGCCGGCCGACACCCTCACGGTCGTCTCTCCGGTCAAGGCACACCTCCTCGACGGCTCCACCGTGGTCTACCCCCGCGGAGTCACGGTCGCGCATGACAGCCTGCACCCGCTGGCGGGGGTCGCCACGCGCTACGACGCGGGCCTGCGACCGAGCACCGCGCTTCCGGTCCCGCTGGACAGCGTGGTGGGGATGGAGGCGTTCCGCACGGAAGTGGAGTACGGCCAGACCATCATGGTGTCGACGCTCGCGACGGCCGGCACCTTCTTCGGAACGCTGGGGCTCTTGGTCGCCATCTTCGGCTCCTGCCCGACGTACTACGCCGATAGCGCGGGCACGCCCGTGCTGGAAGCGGAAGGGTTCTCCTACAGCATCGCGCCGCTGTTCGAAGCGCGCGACGTGGACCGGCTGCGGGTGGGCGTCGGTCCCGACGGCGCGCTGCGGCTGGAAGTGCGCAACGAGGCGCTGGAGAGCCATTATCTAAATCAGCTCGAGCTGCTCGAGGTGAACCACGGTGCCGCCGAGCTGGTGCTCCCGGACGAGTGGGGGCGCCCGCTGGCGGTGCGCGGCTGGGTTGAGCCAGCCGCGGTCACCGATCGGTCGGGCCGCGACCTGCGCGCCCTGCTCGCGACGACTGACGGCCACGTCTTCCGGACGGACCACCGCCTGCTCGACGCGGCCGGTACGGCCGGCCTGGAGGACTACATCGACGTGACGCTACCGCGGCCGCCCGGCGCCGAGAGCGTCGCTGTGGTGTTACGGGCGCGGAACAGCTTGCTGAACACCGTGCTGCTGTACGACGTGATGCTCGGGGCGCGGGGCGCCCGCGCGCTGGACTGGGTCGGGAGCGATCTCGAGCGCGTCGGTCCGGCGCTGGAGCTGGGCAACTGGTACGCCACGCGGATGGGGATGCGCGTCGCCGTGTGGCGCGGCGGTGGGTACCAGGACGCGGGTCGCATCCGTGATACCGGGCCGATCGCGTGGAAGGATGTCGCCATCGTCGTCCCCGTGCCACGGGAAGAGCGGGACAGTCTCCGCCTGCGTCTGTCGTTCGTGGCCGACAACTGGCGGATCGACCGGCTGGGCGTCGCCGCCGGTGTGCGGCGACCCTTCCCGCGACCCGTGCTCCTTGCCCGGGTGCTCCGGTCGGACGGCGGGGAGGACTCGGTGGCGCTGCGCAGCCTGCGCGCCGCCGACGCGCAGTACCTGCAGACCGGTCCCGGACAACGGTTCGATGCGGTGTTCGAGCCGGGGCGGCCACTGGCTGACTCGCTGCGCACCTTCCTGCTCGCGTCGCAAGGCTATTACGTCGAGTGGATCCGGCCGGCGTGGGTTCGAGCCGGGCACGACACGACGCGGTTCACGCCTTCGGATGCGGGTCTGGTCACGGCGCTCGAGCGCTGGCGCGCGGTGCGGGACGAGTTCGAGCAGCGCTTCGAGGCCACACGCCTCCCGGTCCGATGAAACGCTCGTGCGTGCATCGCCTGGCCCGGCTCGTGCCGCTGCTCGGCTTGCCGGCGTGCCACGTCGGCACCCGGGCGGACAAGTTCCCGTTGGCGCAGCGCCCGGAGGGAGTGGAGGTGAAGGTCGCAGTGCGCGGGGCGCCACGCGTCACGGGCGAGCTGCTGGCGGTCGAGGATACCGCACTCCTGATCCTGCGGGAGCGCCGAGTCGTGCTGGTCCCGGCGCGCAGCATCCGCGACGTGCGTCTCCGCGGGTTGCCCGACTTCCTCCCGCTGGGGGTCGGCCGGGATGGTCGCTTCGAGCAAGACGACGCGCTGCGACACACCCGGCTCGTGAGTCGCTTCCCGCAGGGACTGGCGCCCCCGCTGATGCAGGCGCTCCTGTCCGCGTACGCGCAAACGGCGGTCGACGTCGTAGCGCCATGAAGCCGGTGCTCGCCCTGTGGCCCGTCCTTCCGCAGCTGCTCTGTGCGCAGGCGGCGCCCCGCACGGCGCGTGAATTCCTCGACGCGGCCCGCGCCGCGACGGCGCGGTACCGCGACCCGCAGGCAGCCCTCGCCGACGGCTACCGGGCCATCGGTCCCGACTTCCCGAGCATGGGCGAACACTGGATCCATCCCGGCCTCCTGGTCGGCGGCCAGCTGGACGTCGCGCATCCTCAAATCCTCGAATACGCGACGATCGCGGGGCGGCGTCAGCTGGTGGGCGTGGCGTACGGCGCGCTGGTCCGGGACAGCACGGTGCCCGCCGCGTTTCCGGTGGAGCGCGCCGCCTGGCACTTCCACGGCGGCACGGTGGACGAGGAGAGCTTCCTCCGGAGCCATATCGGCGCCGGTCATGACCACTGGCTCGGGCCCCGGCTCGCGGTGCTGCACGCCTGGGTCTGGCTGGAGAACCCGTCCGGCGCGTTCGCGACGGACAACTGGGCCCTCCCCTACGCGCGGCTCGGGCTGGAGCCACCGCGCGCCGCGCCCGTGACGGCGGCGCGAGCGCTGTCCTTGGCGGGCGGGGGCGATGTGTATTGGGCGGCGCTGTTGCGCGCGCTCGGTCAACCGGATTCGGCGGAAACCGCGCGGCTGCGCGTGGTGCTCGCGAGCTACCAGGGCGTGGTTGCAGCGTGGCTCGCCGGCCGGCCCGGGAGCTCGCAGGTGGCCGCGCCGGAGACGGCCCGGCTGGAGCAGGTGTGGCGCGACCTGTGTGCGGCGATCGACTCCGCCGTGAGCGCTCCCGTGGCCGAGCGACTGCGGCCCATCCGGGACGCGGGGCGCTGAGCGCGCGGGCTTCGGGATCGCGTCAGGAGTCGCGTCCTTCCCCGCCGCTGCCTCTAATCGCTGTCATCTCCGCCCTCCCTGATCTTGAGCCGCCGGGCCGCGCCTTTGCCCAGTGTGCGGAGCAGGCGGATCGCCCGTCCGCGCTCGCCCGGGGGGAGTGCGCCGACCGCATGGCGCATGGCCTCGGCGTGCGACGGGAAGATCCGTTCGATGAGCCGCCGGCCCGCTGGCGTGAGCGCGAGCAGCGTGACGCGACGGTCGGTGGGGCTCGGGCGGCGCCGCACGAGTCGGCGCTCGCAGAGCTTGTCCACCACGTAGGTGGTGCTGCTGCTCTCGACGAGGATGCGCCGCTGCACCTCGCAGACCGGCAGCTCTCCTTTATGATACAGCGCTTCCAGCACCCCGAACTCGGTGGTGCCGAGGCCGAAGCGGGCGATGCTCGCCCGGGAGTGCCGTTCGACGGCATTGAACGCCCGGGCCAGCACCACCCACACCTCGAGCGCCGGGTCCG
>DASPXO010000110.1:0-4577 GCA_035637235.1 Gemmatimonadales bacterium
CAACCACCACCGGGCGCGGTATGTGCTGGTGGGGGCCTCGGCGCTGCAGCTCTGGGGCAGCACGCGGGCGACGCGAGACATCGACATCCTGATCCAGCCGACGGTTGCGAACGCGCGTCGCGTGCTCGCGGGCCTGGGAGAGACAGGGTTCGGGTTCGCAAAAGAGTGGCTCGCCGAAGAGATAGTGAAACGACCCGTGACGATCATCGGCGACTCGCCACGCGTCGATATCCTCACCGTCGCCTGGTCGGTGCACTATCGGGAGTCGCGCAAGGATGCGACGGTGTTCACCGTCGAAGGGGTGAAGATCCCGGCCGCATCGATCGACCACCTGATTGCCTCGAAGCGGACGGGGCGGCTGCAGGACGCCGCGGACATCGAGGTGCTGGAGGAGATCAAGCGGCTGAGAGGCAAATGACGAGGGTGTCCCAGCGCCCGGCTCCCGCCGGGCGCTCCTTCACGGCGCCATGATCACTGCAGCAGCACGATCCGCCCGACTGAGGGCACCCCGTTTCCGTTCACCAGGAAGAGCAAGTACGGGCCCGGAGGGGCGATCGCGCCACTCGCCGGGAAGGTGACGGAGAGGCCGCCGCTCACCTGCGAGAAGGTCAGAGGGAGGAGACGCTGGCCCTCGTCGAACGCATGCGTCACCGAACCGGACCGAATCAGTGACACCTTGACGATACTGGAGCCGTCCGGCGTCTCCAGCGTCAGCGTCTGTCCGTACACGACCGTCTCCGGCGCCGGCGTCGTGCGGGTGATGACCGGGCGCGCGCCCTTGAAGAGGTATGGGGGCGAGTAGAGCTCATAGTTCCGGCTGTCCGGGACCCCACAGCAGTCACCGCCACCGCTGTGGAGCACCCGACCATCGGGCAGCAGGAGGGAAGTCGAGTGGTACCCGCGGAACGCCGCATTACTCACCAACGTCGTCCAGCTTCCGGTCGCGGGATTCCAGAGCTCCGCCGCCTTGACGGCGCCCGCGGGATCGGTGCGGTCGCCAAGACTCGTGCCGCCGGTCACGAGCACCTCCCCGGTCGGGAGCACGGTGGCGTTGGAATTCCAGCGGGCGTACGCCATCGAGCCGGTGGACGTCCATTGGGGATTCGGCTGATTGAGGTCGATGACCTCCGCGGTGTTTGTCGGGGGGTTGCCGCCGCCCGCGTACAGGATCTTGCCCGGCTCGTACATCACCGCGGGCCCGTACGGGCGGTCCCCGAACGTCCGAAGCGGCCCGTTCGTCCAGCTTCCGGTGCCCGCGACGTCGAGGTAGCGGGACTGCTGCTCCGTTCCAGCGGTGAAGACGCGCCCATCGGGCGCCACGAAGGCGCGCGGATAATACGGCATCTTCAGGCTCGCGGTCGTCAGCAGGCGCCACGTGGCCCCGTCCCAGACCTCGGGGATGCCTGCGGTGCCGCTCGAGTTCTCCCCCACGAGCGTCAGCACCTCGCCGTTCGGGAGCGTGGTGCTGGTGGGATACCATCGCCCCTGGGACATGCGCGGCCCGGCTTGCCACGAAGTGGTTCGGTAGTCGAAGATGTTGCTGTTCGTCAAACCGTGCGTGGGGTCGGCTCCCCCCCCGGCCACGAGCAGCCGCCCGTCGGGGAGGAAATCGTGGCCGGCGCAGAACACCAGCGAGGGACTCGGCACCGCCGTGAAGGTGCCGGTGGCGGGATCCCACACCTGGGGAGGTCCGTCACTGCCGTCGCCGTAGCTCAGCACCCTGCCGTCGGGCAGCAGGTGGAGGTGCACCAGCACGATCGGGGAAGTCACCGGGGAGGCCCACGATCCCACAAGCGCCGGGTCGTCAGCCGGGACCGCCGTGACGTGCACGGTCGCCGTCCCCGACTTCCCCTCGGTCGTCGCCGTGATGATCGCGTCCCCCTCTCCCCGGCCCGTGACGAGCCCGCTCGACACCGTCGCGACCAAGGGGGCATTGGTTCCCCAGTCGAAAGGTCGTCCGGGGATCGGCTGGCCGGCATCGTCCTTGGCGGTGGCGGTGAGCTGCATCGCCTGCCCGACTGCGATACTCACCTCCACCGGCGTGACTTCGACCGACGCCACCGTCCTCGCCGCCTTGATCTCGACGCCCAGTGCGGCCGCGTTCAGAGCTGTGGCCCAGCTCGCATCGATCGTGTTGTCGTTGGTCGCCCGCTCCGCTTCGAGATCGGACCGCGGGCTTTCGGCCGATGGTTGCTCGCTGATTTCGGTGAAACCCGCGCCCGGGGTGACCACGCCCACGGCGCTTGCGACCCCGAAGACCCCGTAGGCGACGTTGGCGGCATTCCCAAAGGACCCCAGCGTGACGGCCAGGCCGTTCACCGCATCGGCGCGCGTCGAACCGGTCTGCCCGATGGCGCCCGCCCCGTTCACGCCGGAGATGTCCACGCCCTCCCACTGCGACACGATCCATTCACAGTGGGACTGGCTCTTGGTGAACTTGATCGTGAGAGCGCCGCTGCCGGGCGTCGGGCTCATGGCGCGGAAGATCGTGAGGCGCTTGTGAGGTCTGTCGCCGGCATCGAAGGTGATGGTCGCCACTTCGGTCCAAGCCGACATGCCGCCGCCCGACAGGGTGGGGCTGGGGGCGGCACGTGATGAGTGCGCCATCACCGCGACGGTGATGAGGGCATTGGCGGCCGGGGAGATCGGCGTGGTGCTGTAGACCTTCTGGTCCACGGTGTTCGTCCCCGCCGTCAACAGCGTGTGGGTGATCCCGGGGGCAGGCTCGGTCACCGCCGTCGGGATCCCCCGGCCGGGCCGAGCGCCCGGCGTCCCGTGATCGACGCACGTTACCATCGCGCCCAGCAGCGCGACGGCCAGGATCTTGCCGCCACGGTTCATATTAGTCCCCATCGTATCCTCCAGTGCTTCGGCCCCCGGGCGCACGTGACCGGCTCGGGCCCCAAAAGGAAAACCGTGGATGGGGTTCATAGCATCTGAGTTGCGCTCCAATATGCGTCCCGCACGGCGCGCGGCAAAGGCCGACACCGCGTGCGCGATGGCGAAGCTCTTCTCCGCGCAGGTGGCCGAGCGGGTGACGTCGCTGTGCGTGGAGCTGTTCGGCGGGTACGGCTACAGCAAGGAATACCCGGTCGAGAAGTTCTACCGCGACGCGAAGATCGGGACCATCTACGAAGGCACGAGCAACATGCAGCTGAACACGATTGCGAAGCAGCTCCTGAAGTGACGGCGGTCACACCGTGGGCGCACCGCGAGCGCTAGCGTTCCCGGCGACTCACCTTCGAGGTTGAGACCGATGTCGATCCGGACGGGTGTCTTGCTCATCGCGCTCGGGTTCTTGCTCGGAAGCGCAGTACCTCCTCCCGCTGCGGCCCAGGGCAGGGGGGCAAGAAGGTACGCGGTGACCCACGACAGAGCGCTGGTCGTCACCAGGGAAGTGCTCGTGCGGCAGGGCTACGAGGTCGTACGGGTGGAGCGCGGCGGCCCCGACATCGTCGTGTGGTATCGCCGAGGCAACATGGGCAGGGGCAGAGGTAAGGGCCCACCGGTGAGGATGGTGATCCACCGCGACGCGGAGCGGGTCGTGTTCGTGAACACGCCGAGCGCGATACTGGTCGATATCGACGTGCGGCTGAGACTCCCCTAGAAAAGCACTACGGCAAGGCGTCAGCGAAGACGTCGGCCGCCGGCGAGAATGCCCGGCGGCCGACTCCCTGACTCCCGTGCGTCAGCGGCTGGCCCCGTGGATCACCGCGGGTTCCTCCCCCCTCAGGGCGTGCAGGATCCTATTGACCGCGTCGATCAAGCTCTGTCCGCTGTCGGCCGCGAGCCGCCCGGACCCCATCATCGCGCGTACATCATTGAGAAACGCATCGAACACACTCACCGCCTGGGTGTCGTTCGAGTGGTCCAGCTGCGTGGTCGCCGCGCGGAGCTTCGTCTTCAGCGAGTTGGCGCTCCCCGGGCTCAGGGCCCCGGACGCCACGAGGGCGTCGACCATCGCGGTGATGTCCCACGCCGCCTGCTGCGGGGTCTGCACCACGATCGTCGCGCGGCTCGCGCCGACGGCGCCGTCGTCGTCCGCGACGCTCACCGTCAGGGTGTAGCTGCCGGCCACCCGGTAGGTGTGGCTCAGCGTGAAGGTCGTGCCGGCGAGCGGCAGAGTCGCCGCGCCCGAGCCGTCGCCGTAGTCTACCGTGGCCGTCCAGGCGTCCGCGCCCGGGTCGGCGAAGGACCCGGAGCCGTGGTAGGTCTCTCCCGGCAGCAGGGTGCCGCCCAAGAGCGGGCTCACCGCCGGCGCCACGTTGGCAATCGTCGCCGTCGTGGACGCACCGGCGGTCAGCTTGCCGTCGGAGACGGTCAGCGTAACCCTGTACGCGCCGTTGTCCGCATACACATGACTCACGTTCGCGCCCGTCGCCGCCGGACTCCCATCCCCGAAGTTCCACAGGTATGACAGCGCGTCGCCGTCGGGATCGGTGGAGGCACTGCCGTCGAACCGGACCTGGGCGCCCTCGGTCCCCGTCACGGCGGCGCCGGGATTGGCGACCGGCGCGCGGTTGGTAACGACGACCGTCGCGCGGCTCGCGCCGGCGGCGCCGTCGTCGTCCGCGACG
>DASPXO010000111.1:0-10968 GCA_035637235.1 Gemmatimonadales bacterium
TTCCTCGAGTACGCGATCGGAAGCGGGTGGGTCCGTAACGCCTTCGATGTGGCCGTCACGCCGGACAACGCAGAGGTGTACGTGAGCACGCTGGCCGACGGCAAGGTCTACGTGCTCGACCGCGCAACGCGGGCCCTGCTCGACTCGATCGTGACCGGGGGCAGCGCCCGTTACATCGCTTTCAACAAGAAGGGCACGCGCGCGGTGATCGCGAACGAACGCGGCTGGGTGGACTTCGTGTATGCGGACGCAACCGGCGGCTCGACGGTGTGCACCGCGCCTCCGGTCGGAACGCCCCCTCGAGACGCAGGCCATCCCGGGCTGGGCATGCGGGACTCGGTCGCGCTGAGCGGTACGCCCTTCGCCGTGGCAGTCTCGCCCACGGGAGTGGTCTACGTCACCCAGGCCCACGCCGCGTCGGCCGTGCGGGCGGACCTTCCGCCCACCACGTTCTCGGCGCCGTTCCCCGTGGGAGACCTACCGTCCCAAGTGCGCATCAGCCCCGACGGCAGGACAGCGTACGTGGGTAACCAGGACGCGGGCACCGTCACGTTCATCGACGTGGCCACCAATCACGCGTCCGGCACCGCCACCGTGCCCGGCGGCAGCATTCTCACGATCGGGTTGTCGCCGGACGGCAGCCGCCTGTACGCGCTCACGGACTACTTCGGGGTGTACGTGATCGACACCGCCACGCGCCGGGTGGTTGGTCAAATCCCGAACGCCGGTACGCTGCTGACGGGTGTGGCCTTCCACCCCTTCGCGCGGTGCATGTACGTCGCGGCGCGCGACGAGGGGACGATCCGCACCGTAGACCTTCACAACAACAGCGTCGTCCGAGTCGACGCCGTGCCCGGCGCCCGAATCCAGAACGTGGCCGTGTCGCTCGACGGTGCGCTCCTGTTCGCCACCGACATCGAGCGCAGCAAACTCCTCGTGCGCGACCTCCAGTCGGGGAGCTCGACCTTCCACGAGTACGCGATCGGCACCGCCCAGCGCCGCAACGCGTTCGACGTCGCGGTCACGCCGGACAACGGCCAGGTGTACGTGAGCACCCTGGCCGACGGGAAGGTCTACGTGCTCGACCGCGCGACGCGGGCCCTGCTCGACTCCATCGTGACCGGGGGCAGCGCCCGCTACATCGGGTTCACCGCCAGCGGCACCCACGCGATAGTCACGAACGAGATGGGGTGGGTCAACTTCGTCCACTGACCCGCCAGCACCGCCCCCAACGCCGGGCCTCGGTTGGTGGCTCGATCCCTTCGCTACTGTCCTGGCCTCGGAGGCTCCATGTCTCGCCTCTACCCGCTGCTCCTTGCGCTCTTCCTGGTTGCGTCCACGGCAGCGGCCCAAAATGCCTTCCAGAACGAGATCGGCATCATGGTCGGTCTCACAGTCGTCGGCGACGGCTCCAAGGTCACGACGGTCGGTGTGCCCGGAGCTGGAGGTGCGCTCGGCCCGGGGGCGCTCTACGCAGCGCGTATCCAGCGCCCCTGGATATTCGAATCCCACTTCTCCCTGAATCACCTCTCGGGAGGTGGGGCGAAGTTCACGCAGGTGTATCTGGCCCTGCAGGGTGACTACCTGCTCTCGAGGAACAAAGGGGGCGTTCCCTACGTGTTTGCCAACATCGGCTCCATCAAGCTGTCGGGCGATCTCAAAGGGACGGAGAATATCGCGGGCGGCGGTCTCGGTTATCGCCTGCCGCTCCAGGAGCGGCTTGCGGTCCGGCTGGAGGCCCGCTGGCGGCGGTGGCTCGACTCCGACCTGAACGAGTACGCCCTGCTCGTTGGAGGAGGTGTGCGCTTCTGAGAGCAACGCGGGCCCGTCAGGCTGGTGCCCGAAGCGTTAGCCAGGGCGTCCGCCATTCACTTAGTCATATGACTAAGCTAAGATTTCACCATGAAGTACAACGTCCACGAAGCCAAAACCCACCTCTCCAAGCTCTTGCAGCGTGTCGCCGCAGGCGAGGAGGTCATCATCGCAAAGGCGGGCGTGCCCGTGGCCCGTCTGGTGCCGGCCGCCCCGGTGGCGAACGAGCGCCCGCTCGGCACGGAGAAGGGTCGAGTTTTCGTAGCCGACGACTTCCATGCGCCGTTTCCCGAAGAAATCCTCAAGGCGTTCGAGGAGTGAGAGTCCTCCCTCAGCTCCGATCGGGCCTTCGGTCTCTACGACGTCACGCTGCTGCCAGCGTGACGGGATTGGCGCTACGCGATCGCGTCCAGCCCCCTCTGCCCCGTCGCGACGGTCCCCGCCATCGCGTCGACGGTGGGCGCCCGCTGGAGTGAAAGGCCCGTCGGGCTGGTGCCCGAGCGTTAGGGCACGCTAGATTCGGCGCCTGTGGACCGCTCCACGGTGCCCACTCGCCGGCGGCGCCTCCAGGACCCGGAGGACGGTTCGGAGTTGCGTGACCTGACGCCTGGGGCGCGCATCGAACTGGTCTGGCCGCTCACGCTCCAAGCGTGGGCCTTCATGAACGGCCTCGCGGATGAACCCCGACTTCGTCGAGATGTTGTCTGCGTTACGCGACGCGGGCGCTGATTACCTCGTCGTGGGCGCCCACGCGCTGGCGGCCCATGGACGGCCCCGCGCCACCGGCGACCTCGCCCTGTGGGTCCGCCCGACGACCGACAACGCGCGCCGCGTCTACGCTGCCTTGGGCGCGTTCGGCACCCCCCTCCGCGATCTCGCCGTCAACGAGCTCGTCTCGCCGGACGTTGTCTTCCAGATCGGTGTAGCCCCCGCACGGATCGACATCTTGACGAGCGTCTCGGGAGTGCGATTCGACGAGGCGTGGCCGGACCGCCTCATGGTGCGGATCGAGACCCTGGACGTTCCGGTCATCGGGCGTGATGCGCTGATCCGAAACAAACGCGCCGCCGGGCGACCCCGGGATCTCGCTGACGTAGCCGAACTTGAAGCCCAACCTCCAGGCTGATCGCCTGTAGCGGCGACAGCCACAGCTCCACCGCGCCGAACTGCCGCAGATAGAGCGTCGCGATCGCGTCCGCCTCGAGGCGTTCCGCCACGCTGATCACGACGCGGTCCACGGCGCGAAGCAGGCCCTGTGATCTCGATCACCCACTTAACGCCCTCTCGGGTGTGTGGTCTCATCCCCGAACCTTTACCAGGAACATCACATGAGCCGTCATATCGCCCTCTTCGCCGTGGTGGCGCTCGCCGTGAGCGCCCCCGCGGCCCTTCTCGCCCAGGACAGCAGCGCCGTCAGGAAGGACCGCAGGGAGCTTCGCCACGACCGTCGTGATATCCGTCATGACGCGAGGGACATCCATCAGGGACGCCAGGACGTCCGGTCGGACCGCCGGGATATCCGTCAGGATCGGCAGGAGATCCGGCAGGACATGAGGAGCGGCGATCTGCGGGACGCCCGGCCGGACCGCCGGGACTTGAGGCGGGATCGCCGCGATCTGCGCCGGGATCGCCGCGACCTGCGTCGCGACCGCCGGGTGACTCGCCGCGACGTCCGCGACGCGCGGGGCGACCGCCGGGACCTGCTGCAGGACCAAAAGAAGGACAGCACGGACTGAAGAAAGGGCGGACGCCGCTCCGATGAGTGCATCGGCTCCGGCAACCGGTGGCCCCTCCGGTTCGGCTCCTCGACAGCCGCACCCCGCACCCCTGGGAGCCTCACCTTCGGGGCCACCGGTTGCGTCGTCGGTGCTGCGCGGTGCGACGAGCCACGCGGCAGTATCCCGGCGGCGCTGAGGGGCGGTCCCCGAAGGCGAAGACGCAAAGGGTCGGGTGGAGTGGCTGTCAGGCGTCCCGAGCCGAAGGGGACCGCCCCTCAGCGCGCGCGGCGTGACGAGATCGGCGCTACGCGATCGCGTCCAGCCGCCGATCCCTCCGCCGAGCGAGCCAGTACAGCGGCACACCTAGTAGCAGGGTCGCCCCGCTCCACGCCCACGCCTCGCCGATCGACCGGGCCCGGGCGAGCCACCCCCAACCCGACTGCCCCAGGACCCCGCCGACGTTCGCGAACATCGAGTCGAGCGAGATGATCGTGGCCCGCTGCGCCGACGGGATGTGCGCGTTCAGATACCCCTGCTTGACCGGCATGGCGACGCCGATCGCGATCCCGTACACGACGTAGAGCGACACCACCGCGTAGAAGACGTAGGGGCGCGGCTCGCCGCGCCCGAGGAGCCCGCACGCCACCGCCATGACCGCCTGAACGGCGACCGAGAGCATCAGGAGCCCGGTGCGGGAGCGCACCACCCGCGACAGCGGCCCCACGAGCGCGTTGCCCGCGATCAGGCTGAGCCCCACGAGCGAGCTGATGACCCCGTCCACCCACACGAGGTCGCGGCCCAGCAGGTCCAGGAAGTACCGCTGCCAGCTGTAGAAGCCGAAGATCATGAAGCTCATCGACACGAGCGACGCCAGCATCACCGGCCGCACGACCGGATGGCTCAACCCGTACTCCATTCCCTCGACGAACACCCGCCGCAGCTCGGCGGGCACGCGCTTCAGCTCGAGCGCCCGCGGCGTGTAGCCGGGCTCGGGCATCGCGAACCAGGCCAGGGCGAAGAGCGGCACGACGATCGCGGCGCGCAGGAGATACGGGATGTACAGGTGGATCTGCCCCAGCAATCCGCCGCCGATCGTGCCCACCAGCATGCCGGCCCCGAAGAACATCTGGCCCTTCGCGAACACGGGCTCGAGCGGCCCGTCGTAACCCCTCGCCTTGAGCCCGTCCACCAGCCAGGCGTCCACGGCGCCCGTGTAGAACGTGTAGCCCAGGCCGAGGAAGACCGAGATCCACATGAACGCCCAGAATCCCCACCCCCGCCACGCCGCCGCCACGTATAAGAGCGTCGTGACGAAGAGCGTGACCAAACACAGCAGCAAGGAGACGCGCCGCCCCACGGTGTCGGCCACGACTCCGGTCGGGATCTCGAAGAGCATGGACCCGAGCGTGAACGCGGCGTTGGTGAGCAGCACCCGCTGGATGTCGAGCCCCGCGCCCATCTTGAACAGGGTGTCGATGCCCCAGATGAGCGACATCGCCAGGTTGAAGAGCCCGGTGATCGCGCAGTACGTCCGGATGATCCGCGCGCTCACGCCGCGACCACCTGCGTATCGGTCCACGACTTGACCACGGTGGCGGCGAGGATCACCACGCCGCCAAGCACCGCGAGCGGGCCCGGCGTCTCGCCGTGCACCAGCCACGCCCACACCGGGCTCAGCACCGGCTCGACCAGGAGGAAGAGCGACGCCTCGAGCGCGGGCACCATGGGAATGGCGCGCGACAGAAACACGTACGCGAGACCGAGCTGGAAGACGCCGAGATAGAGGACGACGAGCCAGTCCGCGGGACGCCCCGCCGCGAGCGGCACGGCCCACGGGAGACTCACCAGGAAGACGATGAGGTTGCCCGACGCGGCGGCGCCGGCCACCGCCCCGCGGGCGTCGGACCCGTGACGCCCGAGCCAGCGGTAGCCCGTGACGGTGAGCGCCCAGGCACCCGCGCTTCCCGCGGCGAGCACGTTGCCGAGCAACGGGTTCGGCGCCGTGGCGAAGCGCCGCCCGCCGCCCACGAAGAGCAGCGCGAGGCCCGCCAGGAGGACGCCCATGAAGGCGAGGTCGCGAGCCGTCACGCGCTCGCGCAACAGCCACGGCGCGAGCGCGATCAGGAACAACGGGTTCGTCGCCTGCAGGAATACGGTATTAGCGGCCGTCGTGAGCTTGTTCGCGAGCACGAACAGGAGCCCCGCGCCGGCGTACCCGATCCCGACCACCCCGGCTCGCCAGCTCCAGCTCGTGCGGGTCCCGGGGACGAGCGCGACAATCGCCACCATCGCGACCAGCGCCCGGAACGCCGCGATCTGCCAGCCGCCGAAACCGCACCACTTGATCGCCGCGCCGGCCGTCGAGAAGCACGCGGCGGCGAGCACCAGCTCCAGCCGGGCCTTCACGGCAGGTTCGCCTGCAGCCACTCGCGCGCGATCGCGCGGATGTCGCGGTGCCGGACGTCGGCTTCGAGGTTGAGCCGCCGCATCTCCGCGTCCGAGATCTTCCCCGCGAGTTGATCCAGGGCGGCGGCGATCTCGGGGTGGCGCTCGAGCAGCGCCGACCGGATCACCGGCGCCGCCTCGTACGGCGGGAAGTACCCGCGGTCGTCCTCGAGTGCCACGAGCCCCAGCGCCTGGATCGTTCCGTCCGTGGAGTTCCCCGCGATCACATCCACCTTCCCGTCGGCGAGCGCCCGGTAGGTGAGGCCGAGGTCCATCGCGAGCGGCGGGGCGGCGAACCGCAGCCCGTACACGCGGGCGAGGCCCGGAAAGCCGTCCGGGCGATCGAGGAACTCCGGCCCGAACCCCGCATGCCAGCGGGGCGCGACGCCGGCGAGGTCGGAAATCCGCCGCAGGCGGTAGTGGCGGGCGTCGGCGCCCCGCACCACGATGGCGAAGGTGTTGTTGAAGCCGAGCGGCTTCCCCCACGCGAGCCCGAAGCGGCTGGCGTACGCCGCCGCCACGAGGCGATAGACGCTGTCGCGGCTCGCGGCCGCCGAATCCTTCAGGATCGCCCGCAGCGCCGTGCCCGTATACTCGACGTAGACGTCGATCTGGCCCGACGTAATCGCCTGGTGGCAGACGAAGGTGCCGCCCAGATGCAGCCGCCGCTCCACGGGCAGCGCCGTGCGCCGCTCGATCTGCTGCGCCACCAGCTCGCCCAGGAGATCGGATTCCGTGAAGTTCTTCGCGCCGACGACGACGCGATCCCGCCCGGCGCATGCCCCCAGCAGGACGGCGACCGCCACCCACCGTCCGCCCGTCCGCTCGTCCGCCCGTCCGCCTGTCACTTCGCCCTCCACGCCAGCCGCCGCTCGGCGATCCCGAGCAGCGCGTCCGCGCAGAGCGCGAGCAGCGCCGCGGGAAGGGCGCCCGCGAGAATCAGCGTGTCGTTCACCATCGCCACGCCGCGGAAGATGTACACGCCGAGCCCACCCGCGCCGATGGCCGCCGCGATGGTCGCGGTCCCCACGCTCACCACCGTCGCGATGCGGACGCCGGCCAGGATCACGCCGAGCGCGAGCGGCAGCTCGACCATGAGCAGCAGCTGGCGGTCCGTCATCCCCATCCCGCGGCCCGCCTCCCGCACGGCCGCGTCCACGCCGGTGATCCCCGTGTAGGTGTTCCGCACGATCGGCAGCAGCGCGTACAGCACGAGCGCGACGATCGCGGTGCGCGCGCCGATCCCGCCGATGAACGGCAGGGGGATGAGAAACCCGAACAGCGCGAGGCTCGGGATCGTCTGGAACACGTTCGTGAGCCCGAGCACGGGCCCGCGCCACCGGGGCCGGCGCGTGAGGAGGATGCCGAGGGGAAGACCCACGGCGATCGCCACGCCGGTGGAGATCGCCACCAGGTAGAGGTGCTGGCCGATGAGCGCCAGGACTTCCCCCGTGTTCCGGGTGTAGAACTGCACCAGGCTCATGCGGCACTCATGAACGCCCGACACTCCGGATGACCGGAGCCGCGGAACTCCTCCGGCGTCCCCAGGAACACCAGGCGTCCCTCGTGCATCAGGCCGATCCGGGTCGCGAGCAGCAGGCCTTCGCGCACGTCGTGCGTCACGAACACCATGGCCTTGGCAACGCGGCCCTCGAGCGCCTTGAACTCGCGCTGCAGCTCGACCCGGGTGATCGGGTCGAGCGCCCCGAACGGCTCGTCGAGCAGCAGCAGCGGCGGGTCGGCGGCGAGCGCGCGCGCCACACCTACGCGCTGGCGCTGCCCGCCCGAGAGCTGGTGCGGGTAGCGATCGGCGAACGCGTCCGGATCGAGCCCCACGAGCCCGAGCAGCTCGCGCACCCGAGCGGCGACGCGGTCCCGCGCCCACCCTTCGAGCCGCGGCACGAGGCCGACGTTCTGGATCACGGTGAAGTGCGGGAACAGGCCGACCTCCTGGATCACGTAGCCGATCCGGCGCCGCAGCCGGGTCGCGGGGAGGTCGGCCGCCCGCTCCCCCGCGACCCGCACGTCGCCCGCCGTCGGCTCGAGCAGGCGGTTGATGAGCTTGAGCGTGGTGGTCTTCCCCGAGCCGCTCCGCCCCAGCAGGACCAGTGTCTCCCCGGCGCCGACGGTGAAGGACAGCTCCTCGACCAGGACGCGACCCTTTCCCGCGTCCGCCTTCCCCGTGCCCCGCAGCACGTAGCCGAGGCCCAGGACTTCGAGCGCCGCGGTCAACCGGGCCCCGCCAGCACCATCAGGAAGCGCTCGTCGTCGCTCCGCGCCTCCCAGCGCGCCGTAAGCCCGGCATCCGCCAGAAGCCCGAGCAGCGTGTCTGCGGCGTACTTATAGGAATGGTTCATGTCGAGCCGGTCGCCCGCCTCGAGCCGGAGCACTTCCCCGCCCATCAGGGCCTCGATCGGGCGGCCGGCGCGGAAGTGCTTGGGGATGACGTGCAGGCCCGGGAGGCGCGGGTCGTCCCGCGCCTCGAACGCGAGGACGCCGTCTGCGTCGCGGATGCCCACCGCGTGGAGGGGCGCCCAGGCAAAGCGGCGGTTCAAGGGGTTGTCGTACCCGGCGAGCGTCGTCTCCCCCGCGTACAGCTCGCCGTCCACGAGCAGCCGGTCGCCGGGCCTGAGCAGCGCCGCGAGCTCGCGCGCCTCGGCGATCGGATCGAACGCGCCGAGCGTATTCCCGACGAGCAGGACGAGGCGCGGCGGCGTCTCGGGCTCGGGCGCGAGCGCCGCGAGGTGCTCCCGCTTCGTGAAGTCGGCTTTGATGCCGTGCGCCGGCAGGCGCGCAGCGAGCGCGCCGCCGCACGCCATCTCGAGCAGGGCCTGGCTCGTGTCGACCGGGACGTACGAGACGCGCGCCCCCCGCGCGCGCAGCGCCTCGAGCAGGATCAGGTCCTTGTCCCCCTGCCCCGAGCCGAGGCTCAGGACTTCGAGGGGACCGGGAGCGAGCAGCCCGGCGAGCTCGTCCGCCGAGTGCGCGATGAGGGAGCGCGAGCGCACGAAGTTGCGGTACGCGCCGTCCGAGCAGAGGGCGAGCCACGCGCGCACGGAGAGGGGAAACCAGTAGAAGAACTTCTCTGCCAGGCGCCGGGCCTTGAACGACGAAACAAACTCGTCCGCCAGATCGTTCTCGGTCAGCAGCGCGTCGATAGGGATCATCGCTCAGACTTACCGGTTGACGGGTCCGACGGCAACCCGTAAGATTCCCCGAACGGCCGTCGCTTGATGACACTTCTCTCGCAGGAGGATTCAGATGCAGATCGTCGAGACACAGGAACTCGTGCCCAGCTGTCATTGTCCCGAGATCGTCGAGACGAGCGAGCTGCAGCCGACCTGTCACTCCTGAGGGTGCCGCTGAATGCGCCCGGGGGCCCGACCTCACATCGGGCCCCCTTCGCGTTTTAGAACGCTCGGGCCGCGCCTCGGGTTCGGCGCGTGGGCCGTGGGAGGCCGGGGGTGGGGAGGGGGAGCACCGGACCACGAGCGCGCCCGCCGTGACGCCGTGGCTCGCGCGGTCGAGGGCGGCATCGACTTCTTCGATACGGCGCCAGGTTACGGCGACGGCGCTTCCGAAGCCCTGCTGGGCACCGTCCTCAAGCCCTACCGCGAGCAGGTCGCGATCGCGACCAAGGTCGGACCGCGCGACGACCCGCGGACATCCCTCGAGGCATCCCTGCGCCGCCTGGGCTGCGATTACGTCGATCTCCTCCAGCTGCACGAGGCGCTCGAGCGCTGGGAGTGGCGGCTCGAGACGCTGCACAAGCTACAAGAAGAAGGAAGGACGCTCGCGATCGGCCTCTGCAACGCCACGCACGCGCAGATCGCCCGCGCGCTGGAGATCGCGCCGGTCGTCACCTACCAGGGTCCCTACAACCTGTTCGATCGGGACGTCGAGCAGCGGGCGCTGCCGCTGTGTCGCGAGCGCGGGCTCGGATTTCTCGCCTACCGGCCGCTCGCGTCCGGCCTCCTGGCCGGCAAGTACCAGGCGCCCCCTGAGTTCGGCGAGGCGGACCACCGGCGGAACATCTACTGGTTCAAAGGGCGAGAGTTCGAGCGGCGGCGGCAGGTGATCGCTCGCCTGCGCCCGATCGCCCGCGGGCTCGACCTGCCGTTCACCGGCCTGGCGCTCGCGTGGGTGCTCGCGCAACCGGGCGTGAGCGTGGTACTGGCAGGAGCACGGACCGCGGCGCAGGTTGACGAGAACCTCGCCGGCACCCGACGCCTGACACCCGACACCTTGTCCGCGATCGACGCCATCGTGTCGGATGTCTTCCGGCCGGTGCGGGCCACCGCCGACCTGCGGACGCAGGCGGAGACCTGGGGCGAGCGGGAGCGCTTCATCGTCGCGCGACTGGACGGGAAAGCGAGCTACGAAGCGATCGCCGCCGAGTGGACCGACAAAGGCGAGCAGCCGATGATCGCCGCACAGGTCAAGGTCTTCGTGGATCAGCTCGCCGCGCAGGGCCTCGTCGAGTAATGCGGAGTGCGGAATGCGGAATGCGGAGTTGATGGTGGGGGCGTTCTACAATCCACACCTTGGCGCCGAGCTCGCCCGGGCGGAGGGGATCGATCACCTCGCGATGGCCGACCCGCCGGCGGCCGGCGACCCGTCGTGGTCGAAGATCCGCGAGCGCTACACGCTGTTGCTGCACGACTACCTGGGCCAGCTCTCGGAGCCGCTGGACGAGCGCTCGATCCAGCGCGCCCGTGCCCTCGCCGAGCTGTACCGTTCGCCCTGGGTCGCCGAGCACTTCCAGTGCCTCCACACCGAGGACGGCAGCTACAACCTGAATTACGTCTTCCCGCCGCTCTACACCGAGGAGTTCCTCGAGCGCTTCGTCCGGAACGCGACCGCGCTCCAGGCCCGGCTCGACCAGCCGCTCGTAATCGAGAACATCCCCGGGTTCTTCGACGTCAAGGCGAGCCAGGTACCCGAGCCGGTGTGGCTGCGCCGCTTCTTCGCGGCGACCGGGGTCGGCTTCCTG
>DASPXO010000112.1:0-7316 GCA_035637235.1 Gemmatimonadales bacterium
TGGTCACCCGGATCGCTTGCACGTTCTCCCCTATCGCAAGCGACTCGCGCGTCTGGGGCGAGTAGCGCCCTCCCATATCGGAGTCGCCGTGCCCCGGCGAGCCCGAGCGCGTCGCGCCCACGACCGTCAAGTGCGTCTCCATGCCGAGTTTCTTGTGCGAGTCCTCGCCCACGGGGCAGTACACTTCGTAGGTCCCGGGCTTGAGCGCGAGCGTCAGGGTGGCGCTCGAGCCCGGCTGGATGATGGGGGTCTCCTGCTCGATCCCCTGCCCCTCGACCTCCAAGGCGTGCGGGATGCTGCCGACGTTCGCGATCGTGAAGGTCACGGTCCCGGCGGCGATCGTGTGCTCCGAGAGCTCCAGCTGCCACTCGGATAGCTTGGCGCTGAGTGTGGGCGGGTTGCCCGGGCGGCGGTCCGCCGGAGCGCCGGCGAGCGCGAGGGTGGCGAGGAGCACCCCCGCGACGTTCCGGGACGGCATGGCGTGCATGTCAGTCATACGCGATCTTCCTCCTCTGAGAGTGTGACGACAGTCTGGTTCGATGTGGGAGACCCCGCGCACCGCCGGATTATTCCGCCGGGAATAATCCCGCCGCCCGCGCAGTCTTGTCCCGAAGGCCTACGCGACGTCTTGAGGGCCGGTTGGAGTCAAGCGAGCTGGCGCGATTCGAAGCCGTCGTGTTGCCGCACCTGGACGCCGCGTACACGCTGGCGCGCTACCTGACGCGGAACGAGCACGACGCAGAAGACGTCGTGCAGGACGCCTGCCTGCGCGCGCTCAAGTACTTCGACGGTTTCCGTGGGGAGGAGGGGACAAGCGCGCGCGCCTGGCTGCTTGCCATCGTGCGCAACACCGCCTTCAGTTCGCGGCGCCGCCAGCGCCCGGACGCGGTCGTGTTCGAGTTCGACGAGGCGCAGCACAGCGGCTCGGTGGCGGATGAGCACCCGGAGGCAGCGTTGCTCCGCGGTGCCGCCAAGGAATCGCTCGGTCGTGCGCTCGACCGCTTGGCGCCGGAATTCAGGGAGGTGATCGTGTTGCGCGAGCTCGAAGGGCTGTCGTACAAAGAGATCGGCGACGTCGCGGGCGTACCGGTCGGCACGGTGATGTCACGGCTGTCGCGCGCCCGCACGCGCCTCCAGCAGGCGCTGCGTGAAGAGGGGGAACGCTGACGTGACCCATCCGGGCTTCGAAGCCCAGCTGGACGCCTACTTGGACGGCGAGCTGGCCGCGGGCGACGCGCGCGAGCTCGAGGTACACCTTGCCCAATGCCCGGAGTGCGCGCGGTTCCGGGATGGACGGCTCGAGTTGCGCGCGGCGATCACCGCACGCGTCCCCGTGTTCCCGGCACCAGACGCCCTGCGCGAACGCGTGCGGGCGGCGGTCGGGGCGGCGCGGGCGCGCGCCCCTCACCGCTTCACCGCGCGGGGCGTGTGGCGTCCGCTGGCACTCGCCGCGTCACTCGCGGTCGTCGCGCTCGGGAGCTGGCGCCTCGCGCTCCAGCGTGCGGCCGGCGAGACGCTCGCCGATGAGGTGCTCGCGAGCCACATCCGCTCGCTCATGCCCGGCCATCTCACCGATGTGCTGTCTTCGGATCAGCACACCGTGAAGCCGTGGTTCAACGGCAGGCTCGACTTCTCGCCCCCCGTGTACGACTTCTCCGCGCGCGGATATCCGCTCCTCGGAGGTCGGCTCGATTACGTCGATGGGCGGGACGTGGCGGCCCTCGTGTACGGGCGGCGTCAACACCTGATCAACGTGTTCCTGTGGCCCTCGGCGCGCGGCCCCGCCGCCGCTCCCGCGACCCGTACGCAGCAGGGCTATCACCTGCTGCACTGGACCACGGCGGACTACACCTGCTGGGTGGTCTCCGACCTGGGCTTGGCGGAGTTCCAGGACTTCGCGCAACTGATGCGGCAGGCGGATTCGACGGGCAGCGGACGGCGTGGCGCGGCCGGTCTCCGTTGAGCGAGGGGGGGCACGGGCGACCCAACGCGCCGGCCGGTTCGAGAAGGGGACCTCTCCTACGCCAGCTCGATCCGCGACAGGTCGAACGAGGGCTTGGGGAACCTCATGTCGCAGCCTTCGAGAATCTCCACGAGAAGGTGCGACACGGCGAGGTTACGAAACCACTTCTTGTTCGCGGGGACGACATACCACGGCGCATCCTCTCTGCTGCAGCGAGTCAGCGCGTCTTCGTACGCCGCCTGATAGTCCCCCCAGTATTTCCGGTCCTCGAAGTCGCTCGGTGAGAGCTTCCACTGCCTGGTAGGATCCCGCAGCCGCTCCTCGAAGCGCTCCCGCTGCTCGTCCCTACTGATGTGCAGGAAGAGCTTCACGACCATCACGCCGTTCTCGGTCAGCAGCTGCTCGAACCGGTTGATCTGCTCGTACCGTCGCGACCACACATCTTTCGGCACGAGCTTCTGCACACGCGCAATCAGGACGTCCTCGTAGTGCGAGCGATTGAAGATCGCGATGTCGCCCCGCCGCGGAACGACTTGGTGGACGCGCCACAAGAAGTCGTGCTCCGCCTCCTCCCCGGCTGGCGCTGTGAACGCCGTCACCCGACAGCCCTGCGGATTGAGGCCCCTCATCACGTGGCGGATCGTCCCGTCCTTGCCGGCGGCGTCCATTCCTTGAAGGACGATGAGCAGCGCGCGCCGGTGCTCCGCGTACATCAGGTACTGGAGCTCGTCCAGCCGCGCGAGGCTGCGCTGAAGCGCCGCGTCCGCCGCGTCATCCTTCTTGAACTTCAGCGTGTCGTCGGGATCCCACTCGGCGAGCTTCACGGGCGTGCCCGGCCGGACGAGCAGTTTCTCACGTAGCTTCATCGCCGTAGCCCTGGGTGAGGAGTCGCTGCGAAGCTACGCGGTCGCGGGCGCGGCGGCTGCATCTCATGATGGGGCAAGACGTTGATTCCGCGACACGATCATTGCGCGGTCGTTACGTAACCTGATAGAATTCCAGCCATTAGCCGAATGTCCCCGTGGGCGTGCAGCTCGCGCCTCCTCTCCAGCCACGGTTCGACCAGATGGTCAGCACCGCAGCCCCGATCGCCCCGAGCCCGGCGGTGAAAAGCCCGGCTCAGGCAATGCCGCCGGCCGAAGCACTTCCCCTGCCACGCCTCGCCGCCGTGGACATCGGCACGAACTCCATGCGCCTCGTCGTCGCGGAAGTTCAGCCCGACGGGTCCTACCGGGTGCTCGACGAGGACCGCGACATGACGCGGCTCGGCCAGGGGCTGTATGGCGCCGGCCGCATCGCCGACGGACCGATGGAGCGGTCGCTCCAGGCGCTGGGCAAGATGAAGGCGATCGCCGACGGATTCAGCGTCACCGAGCTGCGTGCCGTGGCGACGAGCGCCGTGCGCGAGGCCTCCAACGGCCGCGACTTCGTGCGGGAGGCGTGGCGGCGCTATCGCGTTCACGTCGAGGTCGTGCGGCCGGAGGAGGAGGCACGGCTGGCGTTTCAGAGCGCCAGCCGGCACTACGACCTCGACGAAGGGTTGACCGCAATCGTCGACATCGGCGGCGGCAGCGCCGAGGTCATCCTCGCGGCGGGCGGGGTCGTCGAGCAGATCGTGTCACTGCCGCTCGGCGCCGTGCGGCTCACGGAGCGCCACTCCGAGTCCGATCCCTTGCGCCCGAAACACTGGAAGGCGTTGCGTCGCGAGATCGACCAGGTGATCACCGAGGGGCTGGGCAAGCCGCCCTTCGCCGCCGCACTGATGATCGGCAGCGGCGGAACGTTCACCAACCTCGCCGAGATCGTGCAGGCCGAGCGAGACGGAAAGGTCACGCACGCGCGCGATTACGCGGTGAGCCGCGCCGAGGTCCGGCAGCTGCTCGACCGGCTGCGGGAGACGCCGCTCGCGGCGCGCCGTCAGATTCCCGGCCTCAACCCGCAACGGGCCGACATCATCGTCGCCGGCGTCGCAGTCGTCGCGCGGCTCGCCAAACGGCTCGGCACCCAGAGCATCGTGGTCAACGACCGCGGCGTGCGGGACGGCGTGCTGCTTTCGATGATCGACGAGCTGTCCGGAGCGGCCCCGGCGACGCGGGCCCCGCCGCTGGACCGGATGGAGTCGGTGCGCCAATTTGCGCGCAAGTGTCGCTCGAACGAGCGGCACTGCGAGCACGTCGGCACCCTCGCGCTCGAGATCTTCGACGCGCTGCGCGACGCCTACGCCCTGCCGCCCGGAGGGCGCGACATCCTGCGGGCGGCGGCTCTGCTGCACGACGTCGGCTATCTGATCAACCACGAGCAAAACCACACGCACGCGTACCACCTCATCATCCATGGTGATCTGCGGGGCTTCTCGGCCCGCGAAATCGAGTTGATCGCGAACGTCGCGCGCTACCACCGGCGGGCATCCCCGAAGAAGACGCACCCGAACTTCGCCCGCCTCGATCGGGGGGAGCGCCGCCTGGTCCGGCGGCTGAGCGGCATCCTGCGCGTGGCGGACGGACTCGATCGCGCCCACGGCCAGGTGGTCAGCGGGATCCGCTGCCGGATCGGAGACGGCTGGGTGCGGATGGTGGCGACTGCCACACGCGATCCGGCGATCGAGCTGCAGGACGCCAAACGCAAGGCCGGCCTGTTCGAGAAGGCGTTCCGCGCCGAGCTGACCCTGTCCCGTCCCCGGTCGGGGAAGTAGACGTGCCCGAGCGCGCACCGCCCGCCTATTCGCCGGAAAAGTATCTCAACCGCGAGCTGTCCTGGCTCGAGTTCAACGCGCGCGTCCTCGAGGAGGCGGCCGACCCGGCCAACCCCTGGCTCGAGCGGCTCAAGTTCCTCGCCATCTTCAGCTCGAACCTGGACGAGTTCTTCGAGATTCGCGTCGCCGGGCTGCAGCAGCAGGTGTACGCGGGAGTCGAGCCCCAGGACTACGGCGCCGACGGCATGGCGCCCGCCGAACAGCTCGCGGCCATCGAGCGGAGGGTCCACGAGCTCGTGACCGAGCAGTATCGGCTGCTCGGAGAAGACGTGTTCCCGGGCCTCGCCGCCGGTGGGATCGAGCGCGTGCGCTCCGACGACCTGACGGAGGTCGAGCGCGGTCACGTGGAAACGTTGTTTCGCGCGAGCGTTGCCCCCGTACTGACGCCCCTCGCCATCGATCCCGGCCACCCCTTCCCGCACGTGCACAACAAGAGCCTCAACATCGCGCTCGTCGTCGAGCGCCAGAACGGGGACGGAGGTCACGCGCGGCAGCACTTCGCCGTCGTGCAGGTTCCGGCGGTGCTGGACCGTCCGGTGGTGGTGTCGCGGATGGACGGTCGGGTGCGCTTCATTCTGTTGGAGGACGTCATCGCGCACCATCTGGGCGAGCTGTTCGGCGGCCTCCGCGTGGTGAGCCACGCGGTGTTCCGGGTCACCCGGAACACCGACCTTTCATTCCAGGAGGAGGACGCCGAGGACCTGCTCGAGACGATCGAGGAGAGCCTGCGCCAGCGGATCCGCAGCGATCCGGTGCGCCTCGAGGTCTCGGCCGACGCGGACGACCTGTTCACGGACCTGCTGACGGGGGCGCACGACCTCGAGGCGCGCGACGTGTACCGGGTCAACGGCCCCGTCGACCTGACCGCGTTGATGGGACTGCACCGGCTGGACGGCTTCACCGGGCTCAAGGACGAGCCCCTGGTGCCGCGCACGCCCCCGCCGTTCGCGTCAGGGCGCGACGTCTTCGAGGTGATCCGCGCGCACGACGTGCTGGTGCACCTACCGTACGAATCCTTCGGGTGCGTCGTCGACTTCATCGAGCGGGCGGCCGACGATCCCGACGTGCTCGCCATCAAGCAGACGCTGTACCGCACGAGCGGGGCGAGCCCGATCATCGCGGCACTGGGGCGCGCGGCGCAGAACGGCAAGCAGGTGACGGCGCTGGTCGAGTTGAAGGCCCGGATGGACGAGCAGAACAACATCACCTGGGCCCGCACCCTCGAGCAGACCGGGGTCCACGTCGTGTACGGCGTCGTGGGCCTGAAGACGCATTGCAAGGCCTCCCTGGTCGTGCGGCGCGAGGGCGAAGGCATCCGGCGCTACGTGCATCTCGCGACGGGCAACTACAATCCGACGACCGCGCGCGTCTACACCGATCTGGGTCTCTTCACCGCCAATGCCGAGGTGGGCGAAGACACAAGTGCGCTGTTCAACCTGCTCACCGGATACGCCGAAGGCTACCAGTGGAAGAAGCTCCTGGTCGCCCCGCTCAGCCTGCGGGACCAGATCGTGGCCCTGATCGAGCGCGAGCAGCGGAACGCGCAAGCGGGTCGCCCGGCACGCATCGTCGTGAAGATGAACGCCCTGGTCGAGCCATCGGTGATCGACGCGCTGTATCGGGCCTCCCAGGCCGGCGTCCCCATTGACCTGGTCATCCGAGGCATCTGCTGCCTCCGCCCCGGCCTGCCGGGTATCTCGGAAGGCATCCGCGTCACGAGCATCGTCGACAAATTCCTCGAGCACAGTCGGATCTTCCTGTTCCAGAACGGCGACGACCCTCAGGTCTTTCTGGCCAGTGCCGACTGGATGCCCCGGAATTTCTGGCGCCGAATCGAGACGGTGTTTCCCATCGACGACGCGGCCCTGAAAGCCCGCATCGTCGATGTCCTCCAGGTGGTCCTTGCGGACAACGTCAAAGCCAGGGAGCTGCAGCCCGACGGCACCTATCGCCGCCGTGCGGCGGGAGCGGACGGCGCGCCACCGGTCCGCTCGCAGCTGACCTTGCAGCATCTGGCGCGCGAGGCGGCCCGCGAAAGCACGGAATCGCGCCCGCCGTTCGTTCCTATCGTGCGACGGCGGGCCTCCGACCAGGGCGAACCCGCCGCGGGTGGCGAGCGCGTCCGGACCCCGGTCTGAATCGCGCCGGCTCGTGCGGCTCGTCGTCGTCCGTCACGCCATCGCCGAAGACCGCGTCACCTTCGCCGCCTCGAGCCGCGACGACTCGACGCGACCGCTCACTTCCCAAGGCCGCCGCAAGATGGAGCGCGGTGCCCTCGGGTTGAAACAGCTGGTCCCCGAGGTCGACCTGCTGGCCACGAGCCCTTTCAAACGGGCGTTGGAGACCGCCGAGATCATCGCACGCGCGTACGGTGAGCCGCGCGTTGAGCGTCTGCCGGAGCTCGCGCCCGGCGCGGGGGTCGATCGCGTCGTCGGCTGGCTCAACGGCCAGCGCTCTCGAGGCACGGTCGCCGTCGTCGGGCACGAGCCCGACCTGAGTCAGTTGGTGTGCGCAGTTCTTTCAGGCGCCAACGGACCATTCCTCGAGCTTGGCAAGGGTGGCGCCTGCCTGCTGGAGTTCGCGGGTCCGGTAGGTCGGGCC
>DASPXO010000113.1:0-4391 GCA_035637235.1 Gemmatimonadales bacterium
GGCCCGATCGGCCGGTGGGAGGAGGGGTTGCCGGGACGTATAATACGTGTATATTATACCACTCATACAGCCACCTCGAGGCGTCCGATGACCACGCGCAACGCGAGAGCGAAGGCCGCTCCGAGCGGCTCGATGCGGCACGCGGGCCGCGGGGCCGGCCGAAACAAGAAGACCCTCCTTCTTGACCAGCAGCTGCTTGATCGGGCGCGCCAGGCGTTGGGCGCCCGGACGGAGACCGAGGCCGTCACGCAAGCCCTGGAGGCCGTGGTGCGGCGCGAACAGCAGATTCAAGGTCTTCGCGCGCTCGCGGCCCTGGGTCCTATTGACGAGCGGCGGATTGACTGACTCTCCGGACCGGCCACTCCGGCGCAACAGGCCGAGGTCTTCTCCGGCGCTGCACTATGTCGCGGACACGAACGTCTACGTGGCCGCCGCCAACGATGCGGCGTTCCGCGAGCGCCTTGAGGGATTCATTCGCGCGAACGGCCCCCTCCTCGTCAGCGCAGTGGTCGTTGCCGAGGTGCTGCTGGGCATCGCCGACGCCACGCAACATGCCGCCGCAGTGCGGGCGCTGGCCGCGGGGACGACGCTAGCAGCACCGGAGACGGCGGACTGGACCCGTGCGGCCGCGGCCGTCGTGCGGCTCGGCGGCGAGGCCGTCACCAAGAGCCGATCGTTCTGGAATGACGCGCTGCTGGCGGCGCAGTGTGCACGGGTGGGCGCAACCCTCGTCACCCACAATGTGCCTGATTTCCGGCGGCTCGGGCCCGTGCTCGGGATCCGCGCCGCGGCGCCCTTCCCCTAACCCGTAGCAAGAGTTTCCCAGTGGGCACCGGACGCCCGCTGTGCGGTCGTCACGGCAGGACGGCGTCGTCCTTAGACCATGGCAGCCGCCGGCTCCGCGTGGAACCCCTTCACCGCAGCAGTCCCCAGCCACACGAACAACCCAAGCATGATGAGCTGAGTGACCATGAATGGCGGCTCCTGTTGGGTCGGCGCGGCGATGATCAGGGCTGGAAGCCGCCGGAACAGCTGCACGACCAGCACGAAGACGTTCAGATAGAGCGCGAGCACGGCGCCGGCCGCGTAGATCTTGCGCCAGGCTCCGGCGAGGCGTTTGACGTAGCGCGCGACGATCACGAGGGCCAGAACGACGAGCGATATGATCCCGACGACGTGGGACGGCAGGAGGGTGACGAAGGGAAAGCCGAACCCGGTGACACTTGTCGCGACCGTGGTGACCACAAAGACGCCGGTCCAGCCGTCGAGCCGCTTCCCGGCCACGAGCCCTCCGGCGACGACCAGCCCCGCGAAGATCCCGACGAGACTCACCAACACGTGGAGCAACGTGAACGTCGTCATCCCGGAGATCATGTGAAGCGTCCTTTCGGTGGTGAGCATCCTCATCGACTCGAAGCCGCCTGTCGGTGCGCCGGAAGTCGCTGCCGGATGGCGCCGAGATGGTACGCCGCGTGCGCGATGGCGCCGATCGCCACGCCCAGAGCGTCCTCGTCCCACCGGGCGTGAGTCTCCACTGCAACCAGCAACCCCTCGTACTCATCGCGCAGTCGAGCGCGCAAGGCGGCCCACCCGGCGTCGTCGACCGCGGACACGGTCCAGCTCTGACTTCGGTCGCGCGAGGTCGACTCCCCGTGAAGTCCCCTCGTCGAGAGTGCGACGCTCGAGCTCAGGTGGTGGACATGGCCGGCAATGGTCGTGTGGCCGGGTCCGCCCACCTGCGAGGCCTGGACCGCGCCCAACCCACTGATGGTGCCGAACACTCCGGTTCCCGGGGATGTATCGGTGAAATAGGTCCAGGGGCCGGGAGGCCCTTCGAAGGCTTCCCGCAGCATTCGCATCACCAAACCCACCGTTACGGCGGGCGGCGTACCGGTCATCCGATCATCCTCCTCGTTCGACCCGTCTTTCCTTCTCCTGCAATCTCCTGCAATCGCCCCAAACGTGCGCATCTTCAGTCCTGGTCGTAAGGGGTATTCGGGCACTCTCAGGAGTCCCTGCACCTACGGCTCCGACGCCCCACGCTGCTCTTGCTGCTTACGCCACCCGTACGGGGTCAGGCCCCGCGGCTTGTACACGTTGAGCACCGTGATCACCAGCAGCACCAGCAGGCCAACACCAGGGTGGAAGAGGTCGCCCCCAAGACCGCCGAGCGCCACATCGTCTGCTTCCCGCGCCACGTCCGCCAGGGAGGTCACCGTCGGCAGATGCAACAGCAAGACGACGGTAGAAAGAACGGTCAGTACGAATGTGATCAGGACCCAGTAGTGCCGGAACAAGCCCCACGGGGTGCCCAGCGACATGACCAGCCCGGTGAGCAGGGATCCGCAGGCCAACGGGACGATGGCGGACCACCCGATCAGCTCCATCGCGATCCAGGCGGCACGCACCGTCTGTGCATCCTGGCTGGTCACCGCGGAGCCGCCGAGCACCAGGTACGCGACGACCGCACCGATCCAGCCGAGCGAGAAAGCGAGATGGACGGTGAGCGCGAACTTGCGGAGGCCCGGCCCCATGATCACGGCCGCGGCTCGCCGGCCACGGGCGGTGTGTGGCCGCCAGCGCCACCGGACCGCATGTGGCGACCGGGGCCATGCCTGCCACCGACGCCGGTGGCCATGATGGCGACGACCAGCAAGACGAAGACGAGCGCGACGATCCCGAACACCTTCACCCAGCGTGGTGTGCCCGGGTAGGCGGGCGAGTCAGCCATGAGCGCGTTCCCCTCGTGCCTCCGTCAGTGCGCCTGACCCGGCGCGTGGCGGGAGGTTGGGCCGTGACGTTCCGCCAGCCACGCGTGCAGCCGCTTGATCTGAGCGGAATCGAGCACGGTCTCGATCTCAGTCGTCGCCTTCTGCATCGTGCGCTGGAGGTTCGCGTGAACCTGCGCCCAGGCCGCTTCGCTCTCGGCGTGGTGTCTCGCGAAGATCTCCTGCAACTGTGCAAACTGCTCGGCCGACAAGCCCAGCTCGATGCGGAGCTCGGCCAGCACCTCGTCATGGTGCCGGCGGACGTCGGCCGAAGCTGCATCCGCATGAGCCGGAGTGAGCGTTGCGCGGTCCTGGACCGAGCTGGTGACGGCGCGGTCAACCCCATCTCCGGTGTCGCACGCGAGTGCGGTGGCGATGATGACGAAGCAGAATGCTTTCATTGTTGCCTCCCTTTAGTGGTCCCGACCAGCGTGGCCAGCAATCGCGCCGTGACGCTCTGCGAGCCAGCCGTGCAGGCGCTCGACTTGCGCGGAGTCGAGCACGGTCGCGATCTCGATCGTCGTCTCCTGCATGGCGCGCTGGAGGTTGGCGTGAACCTGCGCCCAGGCTGCTTCCATCTCGCCCTGGTGCGCCGCGAAGATCTCCTGCACCCGCCTGGACTGCTCGGCCGACAAACCGAGCTCGGCGCGGAGCTCGGCGAGCACCTCGTCATGGTGGCGGGGGACGCCGCGCCGGAAGCCGGCTGCGGCCGCGTCCGCGTGAGCCGGAATCAACATCGTGCGGTCGAGGGCCACGCCCGCGACGGCGCCGATCACGAAGATCGAAAGCACGGCGAGGAGCGCGCGGGCGGATTCGGTCATGCGGATCATTGTATGCGCTCCAAGGTGGGAGTAGCCATAAGGGTGGCCATCGTTGGGGCGGCCGCGGACGTCACGAACGGGCCAGCCAAGGGGTCGTCCGGCGCCAAGGCGTAGGGGGTCCCGGGCGAGGTGTCCCTCGTCGGCTCAGGCCCGACCTCCGGCAGCCAGACCACGGCCGCGATCACGGCGGCCGCCGCTCCGACGGTCAGCGGCGTGGCGAAGCGGGCGAGGCGGTGCCACAAGCGTGTCCCAGCGTTTCGGTACGCGCTCAACCGGCCGGCCGCGTCCGTCATGACACGCTCGGTGAGCGCCTCCCAGTAGGCTTCGTCTTCAGGGAGGCGGGACATGGGTCCGCGGTTCTCTCGATGTTTATTCATCTCTCCTCCTCCACGAACGGCAGAATGGCCTTGCGCATCGCCTGGCGAGCCCGGTAGACATGCGTACGCACGGTGGCGTCGCTCACGCCCAGCGCCTCCGCGACCTCCCGGCTCGAGAGCCCCTCCAGCACGCAGAGTCGGAAGCACGCGCGCTGCATGTCTGGGAGCGATTCGAGTTGCACGTCCACCCGCGCCTGGAGCTCCAGGTACTCGACGACCTCCTCGGCCGTCGGCCGTTCGTCGTGCACGCTCTCGTCGAGCGCCGCGTGGAGCCGGGGAACGCCCTCGCCGGCGGCGTTTCGGGCCACGTTGCGCAGGATCGTGAAGAACCATGGCGCGAAGGGACGGCCTGCCTCGAAGCGGTGGAGCGCACCCACGACCCGACGGAACGCTTCCTGGACGAGATCCTCGGCGTCGTCCAGCGT
>DASPXO010000114.1:0-2400 GCA_035637235.1 Gemmatimonadales bacterium
TGGGGAGCAGCGCCACCGCGATCTCTGCTAGCCGCGCGACCGCAGCCGCCTCGCGCTCCGGCAGGAGCAGCGCTCGGTACATCCCCGCGACGAACCCGAGCCCGTCCACGACGCGCACGGCCGCCGCGTGCGTGTCTGCGCCCCCGCCCCCGCCGCAAGCGGCGACCACGCGATCCGCGATAGCCCCGCGCCGGGCGGCGATGAACCGCTCCAAGTCCTCTCCCAGCTCGAGCTGATCGCCGGGCGAGAGGGCGAGCGGGAGTAGCGCGCGCATAGTCGTCCCAGCTGGCCGCGAGCCCGGCGTTCTCGTCGCGCAGGAGCTGCCTCGCACGCTCGGAGCTCAGGGCGAGCCGGAGCGCCGGCGCCCGGCGCGGCACCAGGGGGTGCAGGTCGTAGAGCGTGCTGGTCCACACGCCGCCGAGAAGCTGGCGGCGACAGGCGAGCCGCTCGAGGAGCGGCGCCCATGGCTCGGCACGGAGCGGCGCGTCGTACTTCGAGTCGAAGAGGATGACGTGCTCCGCGTCCGCGGCAACCGCGGTGACCCAGTGCTCCCACTGGTCCAGGCAGAGGAGCACGGGCACTCGCCGGTCGAGCCACGCTACGGCCGCCCGCTGCGCGGCGTGCGGGTTCGTCCACCGCTCGGCACCGAGCTCGGCCCCGTGCAGTCGCGCCGCGCGTCGGAGTCCCGGCTCGTCCGTCCCATACTGCTCCGTGCTCCCGGCCGCGCTCGCGAGGGCGTCCTCGCGTGCGAAGACGCCGAGCGCGAGCAGCCCGTGCTTGAGGGAGAACGGGCCGCACGTCCAGGAGTTGGGCTGAGCGCAGATCGCCATACGAGAAGGCCCCCGCGAGGCTCGCGAGGGGAGCCGACAATATAACGTCGGTGCGAAGGGGCCTCAGCGTCGGTGGGGCGACATAAGTCGTGCTGGGATAAGGAGTTGGTGCCAGCGGCAGCCGCGCACGCTACTTCACCGCATAGCGCAGCAGCACAGTCCCCGTCTTCTCGTAGATCCTGTGCGCCGTCAGTGAAGAGGGCGCCGAAGTCGATGTCCGGATCAACGAGAATCCAGTCGAACTCGCCCTTCGGCCCGGCGATGTAGCCGTCCAGACTCATTGCCTCCGAATAGCGCCCGCGTCGCATCGGCGTCTCCCGTAAGGTCACCCAATCTGAACACGTCGCGTGCGCCTGGAAATGGACCGACGAGCCGCCGGATTCGGACCTTGAATCGTCCCTCTCCACGAGATTCCAGGTCCGGATGTGGCGCGCGCACCGGTCGACGGCACGCTACGGTGTGGGAACGTCGAGGAATCTTCTGTTCCCAATTGCCGGAGGCCTCCATGCGACACATCTCGTGTGCCATCCTGATCGCCGCCGTGAGCGGCTGTGGCTACGAACCACAGGTTACCGAACCGCTGGCCGCTCGTGCCCAGCTCACTCCGAACGCGCGCTACGACGTCGTCTACCTTCCCACGCTCGGCGGCACGCGGAACCGGCCCAGCGGCATCAACAACCAGGGCTGGGTGGCGGGCTTCGCCAACCGCCCGGGCAACGCGACCCGGGTTGCGGCCCTGTGGGGCGCCGGATCAGGCGACGCGCTCGACACCCTCGGCACCTTGGGCGGGCCGAACAGCATCGTGCAGTGGCCCGGGCTGAGCAACAATGGCATGATCGCCGGCATCGCCGAAACCGCCCAGCTCGATCCGCTGAATGAAGAGTGGAGCTGCACGGCGTTCTTCCCGAGCGTCACCGGCCACATCTGCCGCGGGTTCTTCTGGGAAAGCGGCGTGATGGCGGCGCTGCCCACCCTCGGCGGCAATCAGGGCTTCGCCACGGGCGTCAACAGCCGGGGCCAGGTGGTCGGGTGGGCCGAGACGCCCGTGCATGACCCCACCTGCAACGCGCCCCAGGTCCTCCAGTTCCGCGCGGTGCTGTGGGAGCCGAAGAAGGGCCTGAAGCGGGAACTCCCCCCGCTGCCCGGGGACTCGACGTCGGCCGCCACCGCGATCAACGAAAGGGGGCAGGTCGTCGGCATTTCAGGCGAGTGCGACATCGCCGTCGGTCAGCTCAGCGCCCAACACTCGGTGCTGTGGGACAACGGCACGGTGACCGAGATCGGCGACCTGGGAGGCGACGCCTGGCACACCCCCATGGACATCAACGAACAGGGTGACGTCGTCGGGTTCTCGAACCCGCCTTACGTCGTGGGGATCGACTTCAACCCGCTCGCCTTCCTCTGGACCAGAGAGAGGGGGATCGCGAGCCTCGGCAAGCTGGTCGGCGACACCTCGAGCCAGGCCCTGGGCATCAACAACCGGCGTCAGGTGGTCGGCGTGTCGAGCGGTGACTTGAACCGTGCCTTCCTGTGGGAAAACGGCGTCATGAAAGATCTCAACACCCTCGTC
>DASPXO010000115.1:0-17248 GCA_035637235.1 Gemmatimonadales bacterium
CCGTCCGCCCGTCCGCCAGACCGCCTTTTTTATTGCCTCGACCTGCCCCTCCGGCCCCCCGTACAGCCCCTCGAGCCCATCCGTCCCCACGAACGCCCGGCCCAGCTCGGCGGGCTCGACGACTGGGCTCACCTCGCGCAAGGCGGAGAGCAGCCGCGCGAACTGCTCGTCGTAGTAGGCCGGATCGGGCTCGCACAGCCACAGCGAGGGACAGAGGCCGATCGCCTGGCTGACGGTCATCCCGGGCCGCACTCCCGCGTGCCGGGCAAGCGGCGAGACCTCCCAGAGCCGGCGCGCGACGTCGGGCGCGAGCAGCGCGCCCGGCTTGGACGCGAACCCGGGCCGCCGCGCCGCTTCGCAGCGCAGGGCGAAGAGGGGAATCCAGCAACAGGCGGCGGACGTGCTCGCCGGTTGTGACGTCAGAGACATGACAAGGTGGTAAAGGGGACCCGAATATATCCCGAAGACAGGCCAGGTCGCAAGGCATGTTTCTAGAGAGATAACTTATTGATATATTTTGACTTCTATGGCTAGGCGCGATCAGCCTGGTTTGTTCGATGACGTCGCCGCGTTGCCCGAGCCTCCCAAGGAGCTCGTGGAGCTCGGCGGGCGGGTCCCGCCCACCATCAGGTTCGGTACCTCGACGTGGACCTACGACGGCTGGGCCGGCGAGGTCTACCACCGGGCATATCGGAGCGCGCAGCCGGCCCGGCGGCTCGAGGAGTACGCCCGCTACCCGCTGTTCCGGACGGTCGGCATCGACAGCGCGTTCTACGAGCCCCCGTCGGAGGACGCGCTCGCCGCGTACGCGCGCGCGCTGCCGCCCGGCTTTCCCTGCGTGAGCAAAGTGTGGGACCGGATCACCGCTCGGCGGTTCAACCAGGACCCGCGCTGGGGCAATCTCGCGGGTCAGTTGAACCCCGACTTCCTCAACGCGGATCTTTTCAAGGACGCGGTGCTCGGGCCGTACACGCGGGTGTTCCGGGACCATGCGGGATGCTTCGTGTTCGAGTTCCAGGCGATGCGGGGCAGGGATTTGCCGGAGCCGGCCCGATGGGCCGGGGAGCTCGACACGTTCTTGCAGCAGCTGCCGAAGGAATTCCGGTACGCGGTGGAGCTGCGCAGCCCCGAGCTCCTCACCGACCGCCACGGCGCGGTGCTGGAGCGGCACAGCGTGGCGCACGTGTTCAACTCGTGGACCGAGATGGCGACGATCGGCGAGCAGCTGGAGCTGCCGTGGACGTTTCCGGCGGGCTTCACCGTGGCGCGGGCACTGCTCCGGCCGGGCCGCCGGTACGCAGATGCGGTGAGGCTGTTCGAGCCCTACGACCGGATCCGGGATCCGCAGCCCGAGCTGCGGCAGGACCTGTTGCGGCTCATCGCCGAGGCGATGCGGCGGCGGATGGAGGCGCTGATCCTCGTCAACAACCGGCTCGAGGGGAACGCGCCGGGGACGATCCGCGCGCTCGCGGCGGCAATGACGGGCGGTGGGTGATGGGAGGGGAAGGAGGTTGCACGATCCTGCTGGTTCATGCTAAGGTTGTTGCGTGTAGTCCCGGGCAAACGATACCCATTGCACACCTGGGGGCCGCCGAATGAGGGGTGGCCGTCGTAACGTCCCGACGCTCCCAGTGCCGCTCTTGCGTGATGCGGTCGCGCGCGAGGCGGCGCGGGTCTCGTTGCGCCGCGCTGCCGGCGAGATCTCCATCAGCCCGAACGGGCTGCGAAACTTCCTCAACGGATCGGCTCCCCGCAGCGCCACCCGCGCGAAGCTCGAGCGCTGGCTCGCGAGTCAGCATCGGGTCACGCGCCCTCCGGACGTCGGTCAGCTGGTCCGCCTGCTCGGTGAGCTCTCGGGGGATCTTTCCCCTGAGCAGACGATGAGCCTCGGGCGCGAGATCGCCGCGCTCCTCGCCGCGGCGTACGAGGCGCGCCGGCTCTCCCCTCCCCGCTGGGTCCAACAGTTCCTGCGTCAGTACCGGGCGCGCCGGGGCAAGACCGCCAGCGAAGTCGCCTGAAGAGTCGGGCTTGACGAAGACGGAGCCGCCGCGGTACGTTGAGGCTCGTGCAGTTCGTGCAGTTTCATTCGCGGTGGTACCGACGGACGCTTCGCGGGCGCCCGTGAGAGCACGTCCAACGATGCCGACGCTGCCGGTTCCCCTGCTGCGGGATGGACTTGCTCGGGAGGCGGCGCAGTTCTCCCTGCGACGTCTGGCGAGAGAGACCGGTTTGAGCCCGAACGGGCTGCGCGATTTCCTGCGCGGATCGTCGCCCCACAGCGCCACCCGCACCAAGCTGGAACGCTGGCTCGCCGCCCATGGCACCGTCACGCGCCCCCCGAACGTGGGCCAGTTCGTTCGCCTGGTGAACGAGCTGGCGGTGGACTTCTCGCCCGAGCAGACGGCGCGGCTCGGGCGCGCAGTGGCCGCAGGGCTCGTCGAGTCGTACGAGACGCGGCGCCTGACCCCGCCCCGCTGGGTGCGGGAACTGGTGCGGCACTACCGCCCGCACCGGGGCAAGGGCGAAGTCGCCTGAGTGCCCGCACCAGGACTTGCCGCTCTCGCGGTGTCGTGGTATATGGAGGTGTGCGGTTTTGTGCAGTTACGCTCGCGAGTGGGAACCACATGGCAGGAGTAGAGTGAAGCGCGCCGGCACGGGTCCCGCAGGCCGGAAGCGGCCACAACGCCGGTCCGCGACGATGCGCAGGGGACCGCGGTCGCCCAAGGCGGCCGAGGTCGTCGCTCTCGTCGAAGCGCTGACCACCGGCGTCGACGGGCGGGACGGCGCCTCGCTCGGCCGCAAGATCTGCCGCCTCCTGGCGGATGCCTACGCGGGTCGAGGGCGGCCGGCCCCGCGCTGGGTCGAGCACCTGATCACCTACTACACCGGCAAGAAGCGGGTGTCCTGAGCTCGGCGGCAGTGCCCCCCACGGCGCGGATCAGCCGTCATAACTCGAGCTGAGCCTGGGTGGCGGGCCGCCGCCGCGTGTAGCGGTCCTGCATCCCGTCGTTCGCCGGAAACCCGAACTTTCGCTGCAGTCGTTTGATGCGCCGCGTCAGTGCCGCCGCGTAATCCGGCGGAGCGGCGCTCCGGCGCGCATACGCGCGCCGGTAGCGCTCGGCGAGCGGCGGGAAGTGCTGCTCGAGGACCGGGAGGAAGCGCTCCCGCACGGCAGGGTAGAGACGCAACGGTCCCGTGTGCACGAACCTGGCGCCGGCCTCGTGGGCCGCGCGGAACAGCGCTTCCAGGTGGGGCACGTCGTCCGTGATTCCCGGGAGGACCGGCGCCACGATGAGCCCGGCGTTGATCCCGGCGTCCGTGAGCCGCTTCAGGGCTCGCAGCCGCACCGCCGGCATCGGCGAGCGGACCTCGACTCGGCGGATGAGCGGCACGTCCACCGTGATGAGCGAGACGTAGACTTCGAGATCATTGCGGGACTGGATTTCCCGCAGCACCTCGCGGTCGCGCGCGACGAGCGGGCTCTTCGTGATGATTCCGAGGTTGAGGCCCTCGCAGCGTGCCAGACGCTCGAGAATCCGGCGGGTGAGCCGAAACCGCCGCTCGGCGGGCTGGTAGGGATCGGTCGCGGTGCCGATGACAATCGGGGCGGACTGGCGGTCGGGCGGACCGGCGGACCGAAAGTACCGCTGCAGATCGGCCTCTAGGGCGCCGAGCAACTGTTCCTTGATGAAGATCCTGCGCTCGAACGCCTCCCAGCCGTGCGGCCCGCGGAACTCTCGGAACTCGTCGCCCGAGAGCTTCCCCGCGTCATGCGCGCGCTCGACCACGTAGCGGTGCGCGTAGCGGGCGTAGCAATACGTACAGCCGAACTCGCAGCCCACGTACGGGTTCAGCGACCAGAAGGTGACGCCGGTCTGTTGCGGAGCGTTGAGGATCGATTTCGCGGTGAGCGACACGAACGTGGTGCCGCGCAGCCGCTGGTCGAGCACTGAAAAGGCGGACGGAGACAAGGCGGACTGGGGGACAGGCGGACTGGCGGACTGAAACAGCGGGAGTTCGAACAGCTGCTCTGCGCGCACGACTACGCCTCCGCGGTTAATCCGTCCGGCCGTCCGCCAGTCCGCCTGTCCGCCTTACCCGTCCGCCCGTCCGCCTGACCGCCCGACCGCCATTCGTTCACCCACATCGCGCCCACCCGCAGTGGACGCAGACCAGGCAACCCGATTGCCGGACCAGACCGGCGCCGCACTCCGGGCACGTCGTGCGGGGGGGAGAGGGGAGAGGCCCGGGTTGAGGATGGCGTGGCTCACGCGAGATCTGCATGTGCGGCTCCGGTGTGTTCGGTGCCTACCTGGGTGCTACCCGAATATATCCCGAAGACCACTATCAGCAAGTGCTCCGACCGATTACTCTAAGCCCATGCCGACTAAGTGGATAGCATTCCAGGGCGAGCCGGGTGCATACAGCGAAGAGGCGCTCTTTCTGCTGCACCCCGATGCCCGGTCGCAGCCGTATCGCGAGTTTCGCGACGTCGCCGGAGCCGTGCTTGCGGAGCGGGCCGAGCTCGGGCTACTGCCGATTGAGAACTCGGTCGTCGGCTCGATCGCCACGAACTTCGACCTGATCGCCGAGTCGGGCCTTGCGATCGTTGGCGAAGTGGTGAGCGCGGTCCATCACTGTCTGCTCGCGGTGCCCGGTGCCGGTCGCGCGTCGGTTAGGCGGGTGCTATCGCATCCGGTGGCGTTGGCGCAGTGCGAGCGCTTCCTGCGGTCGTTGTCGGGCGTCGAGGTGGTGGCGTTCTACGACACCGCCGGCGCGGCGGCGGAAGTGGCGGGGCGCAAGGATCCCGCGCTCGCCGCCGTGGCGGGCGCCCTGGCGGCGCGGCGCTACGGCCTGGCTGTCCTCGCCGAGCGGATCGAGGACGAGCCGCACAACCAGACGCGCTTTCTGGTCGTGGCGCGCGAGCCCGCGCCGCCGCCGCCGGGTGTGCCGGCGAAGACGACGTTGCGACTCAAGCTCCCCCACCAGCCGGGGACGCTCGCCCGCGCCCTCGCCCCGTTCGCCGAGGCCGGCCTCAACCTCACGAAGCTCGAGAGCCGCCCCGACCGGACGACGCCGTGGGAGTATTTGTTCTATCTTGACGTGGAGGCGCGCGCGTCCGACCCGACGATGCGCGCCGCGCTCGACGCGCTGGCGGCGCAGGGCGCGGTGGTCACCCTGCTCGGGGACTACCCGCGGTTCCCGCCGCCGGCTTGACCATCGCGCGCCATCCAAAGTACACCGGTACGCCGAGCAACACGCAGGCGAGCCCGAGGCCGCTGTACGTCGTCTTCACGGCGAGCAGCGCCAGCGAGATGAGTCCGGTCAGGACGACGTACAGCGCCGGGAACCACGGGTAGCCGAACACCCTCACCGGCCGCTCCGCCCGGGGGCGCTTCACGCGCAGCGCGAAGAGGCCCAGCGCCGTGAGCATGTAAAAGACCAGCGCCGCGAAGATGACGAACTCGAGCAGTTGGCTGTAGGTCCCGGACAGGCAGAGGACGCTGGTCCACACCGCCTGGACGATCAGCGCGACCGTCGGCGTCCTGTACTGCGGGTGCAGTACTCCCGCCGAACGGAAGAACAGGTCGTCGCGCGCCATCGCATAGTAGACGCGCGCGCCGGAAAGGATCAGCCCGTTGTTGCAGCCGAACGTCGAGATCATGATGGCGACGGCCATCACGTAGAGCCCCGGAGTGCCCAGGATCGCCTGCAGCGCCGCGGTGCCGACCCGGTCCTGCGGCGCGCTGGCGATCGAGTCGCCGCCGCCACCGGGTGCGACAGCCGGGAGCACGTTCAGATAAGCGACGTTCGCGAGCAGGTACAGCGCCGTGACGGTGAGCACGCCCACGGCCATCGCGAAGGGGAGGTCCCTCTTCGGGTCCTTCAACTCGCTCCCCGCGAAGCCCACGTTGTTCCACGCGTCCATGGAGAACAGCGAGCCGACCATCGCTGCGGCGACGACCGGCGCGAGCGAAAGGGCCAGACCGCCGGCGGGCCAGAAGTGCTCGCCGAAATTGGCGGCGAGCGCCGCGGGGTTACGGCCGACCGTGACCCCCAGGACGATGAGCCCGGCGAGCGCCGCGGTCTTCACCGTCGTGAGCGTGGTCTGGATGATGGCGGCGGTCCGGACGCCGCGCACGTTGATCCACGTCAGCACCGCGATCGAGACGATGGCGAGGATTCGCTGCGGCGAGAGCCCCACCGCGATCGGCCCGATCGGCTGGGGGAAGCTGATGGTGCCGCCGAGAAACACGTCGGGCGAGAGGGACGGGAACAGCACGGACGTGAATCGGGCGAAGGCGACCGCGACCGCCGCGATCGTCCCGGTCTGGATGACCACGAACAGGGTCCAGCCGTACAGGTAGCCGAACAGGGGGGAGATCCCCTCCCGCAGGTAGACGTACTGGCCGCCCGCGCGGGGGAACATCGCCGCCAGCTCCCCGTAAGTCAGCGCTCCCACGAGGGTCACGACGCCCGAGAGCGCCCAGACGAGGAGCAGGAGGCCGGGGGCATGGACGTCCCGGACGATCTGTGCCGACACGATGAAGATCCCGGACCCGATCATCGACCCCACGACCAGTGCCGTGGCGTCGAGCCGGGAGATCGCCTTCACGAAATCGGTTTGGGGCTGTTGCGCCGTCGCCATCCCGCGGTCCTCGCCGTCGGTCGCAGTTCGGCTGGTAACCTAGTCGCTCCCGCCCGGAGCCGCTATGTTCCTCCGCGACTTTTCCCACTGCCGGAGACGTCCTGTGCGCCTGTTACCCCGGGAAGAAGAGTTCTTCGACCTGTTCGTCGCAGTCGCGAACCGGAACAAGGAGGCCGCGCAGCACCTGCGCGAGCTGTTCGACGCGCCGCCCGAGCGTCGCACGCCGCACGTCGAGGCGATCAAGCGCCTCGAGCACGAGGCCGACCAGGTCACGCACGAGGTCGTGAACCGGCTCGACCGCACGTTCATCACGCCGCTCGACCGCGAGGACATCCACCAGCTCGCGTCCGACCTGGACGACGTGATGGACGCGATGGACGGGACCGCCCGCCGCTCCCAGATGTTTCACCTCGGCGCCGCCCCTCAGGGGGTTCAGCAGCTCACCGAGGTCATTCAGCGGATGGTGGCCGTGCTCGGCGAAGGCGTTGCCCGCCTCAAGAAGGGCGACGACGTGATGCGTTTCTGCATCGAGGCGAAAAAGCTGGAAGAGGAAGGCGATGCGATCTACCACGAGTCGCTGGGGCGGCTGTTCGAGAGGGAGCGCGACGCCATCGAGCTCATCAAGTGGAAGGAGATCTATGACAACCTCGAGTTGACCCTCGACCAGTCCGAAGACGTGGCCAACGTGCTCGAGTCGATCACCCTGAAGCACGCCTGATGCAGAGCGCCGTCTGGTTCGTCCTGGCGATCGTCGTCGTCGCCCTGGCGTTCGACTTCATCAACGGCTTTCACGACGCCGCCAACTCGATCGCCACGGTCGTCTCGACCCGCGTCCTCTCTCCCGGTAAGGCCGTTCTCTGGGCCGCGTTCTTCAACTTTGTCGCGGCGTTCGGGTTCGGCACCGCGGTCGCCCGGACGATCGGCAAGGGGCTGATCGACATTTCGATTGTCGATCCCGTGGTCATTGTCGCGGGGCTCGTCGGCGCGATCACGTGGGATCTGATCACCTGGTGGGGCGGGCTGCCGACCTCGTCCTCCCACGCTCTGATCGGCGGCTATGCGGGCGCCGCGGTCGCCAAAGCGGGCTTCGCGGCGATCATCGCCAAGGGGTGGATCAAGACGCTGGTCTTCATCGTGGTCGCCCCGCTGATGGGGCTCGTGCTGGCCCTCGCGCTGACCGTCGCCCTGTCCTGGGCGCTGCGTCGCGCGCTGCCCCGCAAGGTGGACCGGCTGTTTCGCGGGCTGCAGCTGGTCTCGGCGGCGCTGTACTCGCTGGGCCATGGGACGAACGACGCTCAGAAGACGATGGGGATCATCGTGGGCCTGCTGTTCGCCGCCCAGGCGTCATTCGTGGACTTCCCCATCCGCGCGCTCCACCTCACCACCACGGACGTCATTCCGGTCTGGGTCATTCTCTCCGCGCACGCCGCCATCGCGCTCGGCACAATGACGGGCGGCTGGCGCATCGTCAAAACGATGGGACAGCGGATCACCAAGCTCCAACCGTTCGGCGGCTTCTGCGCCGAGACCAGCGGGGCAGCCACGCTGTTCATGGCGTCGCACTTCGGCATCCCGGTGAGCACGACCCACACCATCACCGGCGCCATCTCGGGCGTCGGCGCGGCGCACCGGCTCTCGGCGGTGCGCTGGGGTCTGGCAGGGCGGATCGTGTGGGCGTGGATCCTCACGATCCCGGCGTCGGCCGGGATCGCGGGGCTGACGTACCTCGTGGTCCGAACGGTCCTGCACTGAGGGAGCAGGGAGCGCTTCCCGGCGGTGCGAGCGGCAGGATCGGCGCGCCCCGTCAGGTCCCGCCCCCGCCCACCCTTTCGCGCTCCTCGCTGCTCGCGCTCAGCTTGGACAGGTCGATCATCGTCACCCCCTGCGCGTATGGCGTGACCGGCGCCTGCGTCAGGTTCGCGAGCTTGTCGATGCTGTCGCGGACGCGCCGCGTCATCTGGAGGATGTTCCGGAGCGACTCCAGATCCTGCGGACGGCTCAGCGCCGCTTCCCGCTCGAGCAGCTGGCCCTCGGCGGAGATCGCCGCCAGGGCGTTGTTGACCTCGTGTCGGATCGTGACGGCGAGCTGGCTGATCGCAGCCACGCGCTCGCCCTGGATGGCACGCTCGTAGTAGACGTGCAGCTGCTCGGACAGCCAGCCCACGGAGATCGCGATCGCGCCGTACGAGGCGTAGATCGGCACGGTGATGCGCCAGTCCTCGGGCTCGAGGTTGAGCGCGACGGCGTACTGGATGGCGATGAACAGGGCGGTGCCCATCGCGAGGCCTGCGACGGCGCCCCGCATCCCGTAGTGGAGCGACAGGAGGTAGGCCGGCACCAACGTGACGAGCCAGATCAGGTCCCGGTACGGCAGGGCCGGGGCAGGGACCAACAGCAAGACGAGAGTCGGCGCGAGGTACGCCGCGGCGCAGTACACCCACCATCGCCTCGGCAATGGCGGCCGGTGGGACAGCGGCGCGAATCCGAGGAAGTCGACGAGCCGGTAGGGCATTACAGTCCCAGAGCCTCCACGACGGCCTGCGCGATCGCCGCGTCCTGCACCCCGACCCCGGTCAAGTCGGCGACGGTGATCTCGCTCGCCGACTCTCTCCCCGCGAGGCGCCCGGCGGCGAGGTCGCCGAGCTCGCCGTACACCTTGTCCCGCCCGACGGCGCCGGCGGCGAGGGCGTGATGCAGGTTGCCGTAGCGCTCGGTCTGCGAGACGCGATCGGCGATGAGCTTGTCGGCCTTCACCAGCACCTGGGGCTCCAACTCGACCTTCTCGGGACTGCCGGTGCCCACCGAGGTGATGTGCGTGCCCCGCGTCACCCACGGGGCCCGGATCAGCGGCGTGGTGCTCGCCGTGGCGGTCACGATCACCCGGTGGTCGCGCACCGCCTGCTCGAGGGACGGCGTGGGCGCGACGTGCGTCTGCACGAACGGCGCGAGCTCCCGGGCGAGCGCGTCCGCCCGCTCGGGGCTCCGGTTCCACAGCGTGAGCCGCTCGAGCGGCAGCTCGGCGATCATGGCACGCGCCGTGAGCCGGGCGAGCGCTCCCGCGCCCACCAGCAGCGCCTGCCCGGCACCGCGGGGCGCGAGATATTTGAGGGTCAGCGCCACGGCCGCGGCGGTGCGGAAATCCGTGAGGTACCCGTGCTCTTCGAGCAGCAGGTCCGGCACTCCGGTCTCCGCGTCGAGCAGCAGGAACATCCCGTCCCCCGACGGCAGCCCGCGCGCGCGGTTCCGGTAGAAACCGGTGGCGAGCTTGAGCACGATGTGGCGGCCCCCGCGCAGGTGTGCGCCCTTGACGTGCACTTCGGCCTGCTGGTCCCGGAGCTCGAGCACCAGCGGGTCCGGGAGCGTCGCCTCGCCGAGGCCGAGGGCGCGGAACCCTCGCTCCACCGCGCCGATCGCCACCGCGAACGAGACCCGATCCCGGAACGCCTCGAGCGGGACAACCCGCATGTCAGTCGGCGAAGACCTGCTTCACGCCGCGCTCGGTCTCGGCCAGGGCCTCCTGCAAGTGATGCAGCTCCTCCCCGTAGCCGAAGCGGATGTAATTGGGCAGTCCGAAGTGGTCCCCCGGCACGAGGAGCACGCCGTGCCTGGCGCGCACCCGCTCGACGAGGTCGAGGGCGCTCACCGCCTGGCGATACTTCACGAGGCAGATCGCTCCGGCCTGCGGCCGGTGCCAGCTGAACGTGTCGCCGAAGCGCCTCAGCCACTCCTCGAGCACGGGATAGTTGGCCTTGAGGATGCGGCGCGTGCGCTCGAGCAGGAGCTCGCGCACTCGCGGCTCGAGCGCCACGCCGGCGAGGTGGTCGCTCGCGCCCGACGGGCCGATGGTCGTGTAATCGTGCCGCGCCCAGGCTTCGGCCGAGAATTCGGCCGGCGCCACGATCCAGCCGATGCGCAGCCCGGGGAGGCCGTATGCCTTGGACAGCCCGTTCACCACGATGACGCGCTCGTAGCTCCCCCAGAAGGACCGCGTCGTCCTCCCGTCCAGCTCGGCGCCCTGATACACCTCGTCCGCGAGCAGCCACGCGCCGGCCGCTGCCGCGCGCTCGAGGATCGTCTGGCGCATCCCGTCGGAGAGGACGTGGCCCGTCGGGTTATGGGGATTCGTCACCACGACGAGCTTCGTCCCGGGGCCGATCGCGGCGTGCACCTCCTCGGGCGCCGGCTCCCACTGCTGCTCGGCGCGGAGCGGGAAGCCGCGCACCTCCGCGCCAAAATTCTGGACGAGGCCCCACGTCTGCAGGTAGTTCGGCAGCATGACCGCGACCTTGTCCCCCGGCTCGATCAGGCGCCAGCAGACGATGAAGTTCGCCTCCGAGCTGCCGGTCGTGACGAGGACCTGCTCGGCCGACACGCCCGGATAGAGCGCCGCGATGCGGCCGCGGAGCAGATCGGTCCCGTTCGACTGGCTGTAGCCGAGCCGCACGTCGAGCAGCGGCAGCGCCGAGGTCCCGGCGAGGCCCAGCAGCTCCCGGATCGAGAGCGGATGCACGCCTGATTCGGACAGGTTGTAGCGCACCCGGTTCTCCCAGGTGCTCTGCCAGCGCTCGAGGTCGAAGGGGATGAACGTCATAGCGTCGCGAGGTCCTCCGGTCGCTCCAGCCAATAGTCGGGCGCGAGGTTCTCCAGGTGCGAGCGGTCGAACGGCCCCCACAAGACCGCGGCGGTCTTCACCCCCGCGGCCCGGCCGCACTCGATGTCGTGGCGCGAGTCACCGATGAACACGGTGTCCGCAGCGGGCACGCGGAGGTGCTCCAAGGCCTTCAACACCGGCTCCGGGTGCGGCTTGGGGTGCGTCACCTCGTCGGCGCCGACGATCACGGCGAAGGCGTCCTCGAGTCCTGCGACCTGGAGCCCGCGGATGGCGCCGCTCCGCAGCTTGCTGGTCACAAGGCCGAGCGTCTTCCCCTTCGCCCCCAGGTCCCGCACCGCGGCGACGACGCCGTCGTACGGCCTGACGAGCGCGTCGTGATGGGCGAGGTTGTAGGCGCGGTAGGTCGCGACCATCGCCTCGATCTCGGCGGGATCATCGGTCCAGTGGCGGAATTGGACCCAGAGCGGCGTGCCCAGCCCGCTCATCCAGACGTCGTCCGGCGGCTCGAGCCCGCGGTGGGTGCGCATGGTGTGGCGGTACGAGCGCAGAATGAGCTCGATCGAGTTGATGAGCGTCCCGTCGAGGTCGAAGAGGAAGGTGGAGAGCGGCACTGCGGCAAGTTAGCAACATTGGCTGGTCATCGCTCACGCCGGCGTCACGAGCAGCGCCGCCACGAGCTCCACGTCCGGCGACTCCACCGCCTCCTGCGCGGCCGGCAGCCGCTCGTGCCAGCCGAGCACGTCCCGCACGGATAGGGAGGTCGGCCGCTCCACGAGCTCTGCGAGCAGCAGCTCCTCGCCCGCGCTCATGCCGAGCGCCAGCCGCGACACGAGGGAGTCGAGGCGGGCCAGCTCATGTGGATCCCCGCGGCGCGCGGCCCGCCGCGCCGCAGTGAGCACCCAGGGGACGAGCCGGCGGCTCAACCGGTCGCGGTCTTGCGCGCGCCAGCGCGCATCCTCCGTGGCGGCGAGGCGAGCGCGAATCAGCGGCGCCGCCTGCCGTACGGCCTGCTCCAGCCGGGCGCGGTCGGGAGCGCAGGCCACGGCCCGCTCCGCGCCCTCGAGGAGGCGGGTCGCCCGCTCGGGGTCGGCGCGTACATCGTCCTCCGTCACCACCAGCGCCTCGACGAGCGACCCGATGCGCACCACGAGCACGACCGCGGTCTCCCCACCGGTGACCGCCGCGACGGCGCCCTCCCGGGCGGTCGGGACGCCGGCGTGCAGCAACCGGTGCAGCCGGTCGCACCAGTCGAGCTGTCCAGGCGTCCCTGCGGGCTCCGTGAGCGACTCGGTCTGTGCCGCGCCGGCGGTGAGCTGGGCCAGCGTCTTTGCGGCCAGCCGCCGCTCCAGCTCGAGCGCGTCTTCGAGCAGGCGCGGCAGGAGGAAGGTCACCGTCTCGATCCGCTCGTGCGGCGATCCCAGCCGGTCGATGCGGCCCACCCGCTGCGCCAGCCGGGCCGGGCTCCAGGGGAGATCGTAGTGGATCACCCGCGTCGCGTCCTGCAGGTTGAGGCCCTCGCTCAGCAGGTCCGTGGCGATCAGGACATCGGTCTCGAGCGCCGCGGCGGGCGCCGGCGCCCCCTGCGCCCGCGGCGCGAAGGCGCGTAACACCTCGGCGGGGGCGGCGCGCCCCGCGCCGAACAGCCCGATCTCCCCCATCACCGCCGCGACCCGCCGCCCGCGGAGGCGGCGGAGCAGATACCGCGCCGTCGCCCGGGGCCGCACGAACACGATCGTCTTTCCCGGCCGCTCGACGAGCAGCCGCTCGAGCGCGTCGGCCTTGGGATCGAGCGCCGGCAAGTCCCGCAACCCCCGGATCACGGCGCGGTCGCGTTCGGCTGTGGCCACGGCGCCTGGCGGCAGCAGCAGCGGCAACAGGGTGAGCTGCAGCTCGCTCGTCTCCGCCGGCGGAAACAGCCGCCGAAAATCCGCGCGCCCGAGCGCGCGCCCTGCGCCGGCAGCGTCGCGCGCCAGATCGAGGAACGCGTCGTACCGGGCGAGGCTCGCTTGGAATGCGGCGACGCTGGAGGCCAGCTGCGAAAGCAGCACGAGGCGAAACAGACCCGTGGCGGTGCCGCCGGCTTCGAGCTCGCGCACCCCGGCGATGAGCCGCTCCAGGGTGGCGTCGTCGCTCGTCGAGCCGGCACGGATGCTCTCGCCCGCTCCCCGCTCGGGAAACGACAGCACCAGCGGTCCCGCGGCGTAGCCTGCCCGCACGCGGCTCCGCGAGCGAGCCACCGTCAGCCGGGCTGCCACGGCGGCGAGCGTCTGAGCGTCGAGCGCACCTTGGGCCGCCCGGCGCAGCGACGGCACGCCGAGGGGCGTCAGGTCGTGGTCCCGCAGGAATAGACGAAACAGATGGAACAGGTCGGCGATGCGATTGTGTACCGGCGTCGCGGTGACGAGCAGGACCCGCGCCCCGACCAGGAACTTGGCGAGCGCGCGATAGCGGATGGTCTCGGGGTTCCGAAAGCGGTGGGCCTCGTCGACGACAAACAGGCGGACGGGTTGACGGGCGGACGGGCGGACGGTGCGCACACTGAGGGACTCGTGCGTGATGACGGGCGCTTCGAGCCCGAATTGGCCGAGCAGCCTGCGCCATTGGGGCACCAAGACGGCGGGCACGACGAGCACGAACCGTTTCTGGAAGCGCAGCGCCACGGCGAGGGCGACGTACGACTTGCCGAGCCCGACGGCGTCCGCGAGCAGGGCGCCGCCGTGCCGGGCGATGATCGCGACGAGCCGCTCGGCGGCGGGAATCTGATGCGGCGCGAGCCACTCCGGCCATGCGCCTCCCGCGCCCCCCGCCGCCAGGTCGAGCAGCGCCCGCGCGCCGAGGCCCGCGACCGCGGGTGGCGGCGCCGCGTCGCCCGCCCGGAGCAGGGCGGCGAGCGGCTCGGGAAAGGGTGCGAGCTGCTCAGAGAGGATCAGGGGTGGGTGCGAGGGGGGCGAGTGCACGGCGGTCTGAGGCGTCGAGCTGGAACAGGTCGGCGACGGCGCCGTCGTCCGCGGCGCCCTGCCGGCCCAGGGTGGCGAGCGCGCGCCAGGCGGGCGAGTCGGCGGGCGGCACAGGGAGCTCGCGCACCACGCGCGCGTTGAAGCGCCCAAAGCCGCCGCGCGCTGGATCGGCGGAGAGCCGCGCCAGCGCGGTGAGCCAGCGCGTGTTCAGCAGCGCCGCGAGCGCGTGCGCGTCGTCGGCAGTGCGAGTGGCGATGCCGTACACCGTGTTGAGCGGGACGACGTCTGGCGCCGGCACCACCGCCGCGAGCCGGCGCGCGATGTCCGGCCACAGCACACGGTACGGCGCCAGCGCGAGCCCGGTGCGAAACAGCCGCCAGGGCGGGCCTCCGCGGTAGTCGCTGCGGCGGCGGAGCCGGTCGAGGTGCGGCGCGAACAGCGGCGTGAGCTCCCGCGGCAACCGCTCGAGCGGCCGTCCGGCGGGGTCATGGGTCCAGAGCAGGTGGACGCGTGGCGCCGCGCGCCAGGGCTCGAGGTCGCGACCGCGCACGGCCGGCCGGGTCCAGGGCGCGGCCGCACGGACGACGAAGATCTCATCCGCCCCGGTCTTGACGCCGAGCTGGGGCGGCCAGCGGTCGCCGACGCTGGGGAACGTGTCCCGGAGGTGTCGGGCGATGCGCGTCGCCTCGGCATTCAGGACCCACGGGCCCTCGGTCTGGAGCAGCCGCTGCGGCAGCCGCGGCGCCTCGGTTTTCGGTCCGAGGGCCGTGGCCACCTGATCGTGGGGCGCGGGCTCCGCCCGCAGAGCCACGAGCGCCATCGGGTACGCGGCTGCGGCGAACGCGCCGCTCCCCGCGCCGATCGCCACGGCGCGCTCCACGCGCGTCGCCGCCGCGAGCCGCTGTCGCAGCGGTGCGGCGTAGCCGCTCGACGCGAGCTTCGCCGGAACGAGCAGCGCCACCACCCCGCCCGGGGCGGCGAGCTCGAGCCCGCGCTCGACGAACGCCACCGCGAGGTCAGGAAGGTGGGCGAACCCGCGCTCGCGCGTGGGCCGCCACGCCGTGTAGCGCGCGGCGAGCGTCTCCCGCACGTGGGCCGGCAGCCGCTCTCCGCGGACCCACGGGGGATTGCCGACGACGACGTCGAACCCGCCGCGCGCGAGCATGTCCCCGAAATGAGATTCGAACGCGAAAAACGGCGCGCCGCCTTCACGCGCGAGGCGGCGCACCGCCCCGCGCAGCTCGCGGTGGCTCGCCCGCAGCCGCCCGAGCAGCGCGCGCTGCGCCGCGTCCAGCCCGCGGCGCCGCCCGAACAGGTCGCGATCCCGGGCGGCCGCGAGCAGCTCCGCGATGCGACCCTCGAGCAGCGCGATCGCCTGCTCGAGCAGCCGGCGGGCGAGCGCCGCCTCGGCGCGGGCCAGCTCGCCCAAGGCCTGTCGCTTGGCGGGCCCGGTGAGGCTGAAGAGCGTCCCTCGGGCGACGCGGAGTCGCTCGAGCTGCATTGCCCCGCCCGTCAGGGCGGGGCAAACGGGGCCTCCCCCCAGGGAACGCGCCAACGCCAGGGGGTCCAGCAGCGCGTCCCCCTGGCGCACATGGCCGTCGAGGTTCGGCAGCGGCGTGATGCGGGCGAGGTCCGTCTCCTCGTCGTCCGCCACCAGCGCGAGCCACAGCCTGAGCTCCGCCAGGCGGACCGCCGTGAGCTTCAGGTCGACGCCGAACAGGGAGTGCGCGACCACGTGCCGGCGTACGACGGACATCGGGCCCTCCCCCGCCGCGCACCGCAGGGCGCCGAGCTCCTCCAGGGCGCCGAGCAGGAAGGCGCCCGAGCCGACCGCCGGATCGAGCACCGCGAGGCGCCCGAGGTCGGGCGGCCGCGCCGGCGGCTCGGCGCGGTAGATCCAGTGCTCGGCCGCCCGCGGTGCGATCCCGAACCGGCTGACGAGGGCCGCCTCGAGTCCCGCCCGCACGAGCTCGCGCACCAGCGCGGCCGGCGTGTAGTAGCTCCCGCTCGCGCGCCGCTCGTCGGGGTCCATGACCCCCTCGAACACCCGGCCCAGCATATCGGGCGCGACGAGGTCGCTCTCGTCCGTCTCGCGGACGGAGAAGTGAAACCGCTCGAACAGCGAGTCGAACGCGTCACGCCAGTCGGCGTTGTTCCAGTCGGCCGCGCCGTGGCGGCGCTCGAGCGCGGTCGGCTCGAACAGCCCGCCGTTCAGGAACGGCAGGTCGCCCAGGGCCCGCGCGCCCCGCGAGCGCTCGCCGGGCGGCCGGTTGAGCGCGCCGAAGCAGAGCGGATTGAAGACGTGGCGGTGGAAGGCGCGGCGCGCGGCGGCGCATTCGTCGAACCGGTGGATCACATAGCGCCGGTCGCCGTGGAGCCACCCCTTCGCCTGGACGAAGTACAGGAACAGCACCCGCGTGAGGGCGGTGAGCGCCAGCGCGTGGCGATCGGCGCGGCTGCGTGGTGCCGGCAGGCGATCCGTGAGCCGCTCGAGCGCCGCGCGGAACGCCTTGAAGAAGCGCGGGCCGACGCCCTCGCTCGCGAGCGCGTCGCCGATGCGGAGGCTGAGGGAGAGGGGCGCCTCGCCCGGCGCGGGGGCGAACCGCTCGAGCGTGCCGAGGGAGCTGCCCGGCGTGCGCTCGAGCGGCAGCGCCGCGACGCGCACCGACGGGCCCGTCCCGCCGGCCCGCCAGCTCGCGCAGAACAGCCGCCGGGGCGCCGTGCCGAGCGCGCACGCGAGCCCCCGCTCGGCGCACGCCGCGAGACGCTGGGCCGCGGCGCGCACCGCCCGGGCCGGGTCGCGCGCTGCCAGCGCGAACACCCGGAACGCTTCATGGCGCGCCACCAACGCCACCTGCGACACCCCCGCCGCCTCGGCTTGCTCGTCGCCCAGCCAGGGCCCGGGTGGCACGTTCTCCCACGCCGCCTTGAACCCGAGCGCGCCAAAAAGGTCGCGAAGATCATCGATCTGCTCGGTGCGGGTGAGCAGTTCCCGCAACACCACGGGCCCCTCGGTTGGCACGCACCGAA
>DASPXO010000116.1:0-11611 GCA_035637235.1 Gemmatimonadales bacterium
CAGGGAGCTCGAGCAGCAGGGAATCATCGTGCGGGCCGCCACGCGCGCGACGGTGGACGAGGAGATCCCGGAGGCGTACAAGGACGTGGCGCGCGTGGTGGACGTCGTGCATGCCGCCGGGATCGGGCGCAAGGTCGCGCAACTCAAGCCGGTGGGCGTCGTGAAGGGCTAATGCGGTTCTGCGACCTCGCGCTTGATCCGTAGCAGGCGCCACCCCGTGACCATCGCGCCGAGCGCGAGCACGGGCAGCACCTGGAGGGCCTGGAGCGCGAGTCCGGCCGCGACGGCGCGTTCGGGTGCCACGCCGAAGGGCAGGAGCCCGACGACCAGCGCCGCCTGCACCACGCCTACGTTCGCCGGCGTGGGCCGCAGCAACCCGCTCAGATTCACGGCGATCAGCGCGGTGAACGAGGCGGCGAGCGTCACGGACACTTCGGTCGCCCGCAGCACCAGGTGATACGTGGCCAGCTGCGTGCCCCAGTTCCACAACCCGAGCAGCGTCGGCACCACCAGCCGCCCGCGCGAGCCCATGCTGCCGAGCATCGCCGCCCGGGAGCGGAGCGACTGGGGGAGCCGGCCGACCAACCACGCCCAGCCCCGGACCCACGCGAGCACCAGTACCACGACCAGCCCCAGCCCCGCGCCGACTTGCACCACCCGCAGCCACGGCTCGAGCGGGAGCAGGCTCGGCGCCATGACGAGCAGCAGCGCCAGCGCCAGAGCCTCCGCCACCCTCGTCCACATGACGGACGAGACGGCGACGCCGAGCGGCACGCTCGCCCGCTGGGAGATGAGACGAATGCGCGCGGCTTCCCCCGCCACGGCCACGGCCAGGGTGTTCACCGCCGCGCCCACGAGGTTGGCCTCCTGCGCGTCGCGCCAGCGGTGCGGCGCCGCGGACCTGAGTATCAAGTGCCACGCCCAGCCCTTCGCGGCGAGCGAGGAGAGGTTCACCACCAGGGCGACGGCCAGCAACCAGGGGTTTGCGGCGAGCAGTGCGGCGAACGTGATCCGCCACGGGAAGGCCGTGAAAAACCTGAGCGCAACCGCCACGCCCACGAGGGCGAGCAGCCACCACAGCCAGCGCCAGCGACGCGACTTCACGCCACCCATGGTGTAAACAAAGCGAAGCCCCCGGGACGGCGCGATAGGCCGCCCGGGGGCTCCACGCATCGGCTACCCGGAGCCGGGGGATTGCTCCCTCCGTTCTTCATCCTGTCGCCACCGGTTGACTGATACGTCGCTCGGTAGGGCGATCAAGAGCTCCGGCTTCCATCCCCAAGCAGCCTGGCCGGGCCGCAAGGTTCGCCAATGCGGGTGCTACGGGTCAGATCGGGTCGCGGACCGACCTTCCGCACTGCACGTCGAGGCACCAAGTCGACGTGGCTAGGGCGCGCGACTGGCCCCAACTATCCGAGCTGGAGAGCTTGCTCTCGGATCGACGACCGCCTGAGCCCTTGTTTGCATCGGCGGCCTCCCCGAAATTCCCGCTCGGACCCGTCTTGGAGGCGTAGTGGGACACAAGGTCCCGACCCTTCCCTCCAAGCCGCACGTGCCAATATAGGGGCGCCGCGAAAGCGCGCAAGTGCCGATGTTTCTTCGGGTTAGCTGATGCCAGTGTGCATCGCCTGTGGAGAGTAACCGGCGCCCCTGTCAGCCGTTGCACTCGCCGTCCACAGGATGTGGAGTTGTGGATCAACACGCCCACAGTCTCAAGCCGTGAGCCGCAGGCGGCTCGTAGACGACAGTCGCCAGGAAGAGAGGACTTCCTGACCACTCGCTCTTGAAACTGCCAACCGCTTGCGGCTTACGGCCTACGGCTTGCGACTGAGATTAGATGTCGATGCCGACTTCGTGGTAAGTATACGGCTCGCCTGGATGGGGAGGGATGAACAGGACGCCAGCACCGCCGGTCGCGAACCAGCCGGCGAGGAGTTGCGTCGAGGGCCCCTCCACGGGCTCGCTGAACAGCGCCTGCAACCAGCGGCGGATGTGACGCAGCTCGGGCGCGCGTCGGCCGAGCATGGCGATCACTGCGCCGATGCCGTGTGTGGCCCGGAGGAAGTGGGCAATGGCGTGGACACGCTGCGCGAAGATGTAGGCGCGCACGCCTGGCTCGTCGTACAGCAGCGTGCCCTCGTAGGGGTCGGCGGGCGGAGCGTCCATCCGGGGCCCGAAGTAGATGAAGACGCGCTGGTCCCCGTCCCTGCGCTCCACGACCGCGGCTGCGGCCTCGACGCCCAGGCGCCCCGCGTGGATCAGGTCGTCCATGGCGAGGATGCCGACGGCCGCGGTCCACTCGATCGCGGCGAGCGCCTGGTCCAGCGGGCACCCGACGGAGTCGTCGTAGGCGACGAGCCGCGGCGCCTCACCCGCGCGGAGGAAGAAATGCGCCAGCGCGTCGGCCCGATCTTCGAACGTGCGCGTCTGGCGCGATGTTGCGGGAACCGTCATTGTGACATTATAACCCAGGCCCCAACCGTCAGACCAGAGGACCACTCATGCGCTGCCTGGCCGTTGTCTATTGCGTCGCCGCGACATCCCTCGACGCGCAGCAACCCGCTCCGGCGCCGGCGGAGTCGGCGCAGGTGGAATCCACCGCTCGGCCCGCAGAGCCCACGCTCGAGCAGAGGCACTTTTTCGACGCTCACCGCACCGCGGCGCGGGGCGTCGCCCAGCTGAAAGACGGCGTGAACCGCGTGACCCGCACGCAAGCGACGGGCGACGCCGCTGCCCAGCGCCGGGCCGGGCGGCTGCTCGCCGGGCTGTGCGGCAGCGCGCGGGGCTTCATGGCGCGAGGGCGACCCCGCATGGACGCCACGGCGTACGCCGACTCCAGCCGCCTGATGGCGCGCCGCCTCGCCGCGCAGATCGACTCGCTCATCGCGTACGCACCCACCTGCGAGCAGAACGCCGCCGCTACCCCCGCCGCGGCTGCCGCCGAGTTGGGCAAGCGGATCAAGGCCTACGACACGGCCCTCAACAGATTCCGGGCGTCGGTTGGGCTGCCGGTCAGGAGTGATAGTACCCAGACCTCGAGACGACCGTAGCGTGCCAAGGCTACGGAACCGGCTGCGGTCTCGGCTCCAGCCTGAGCACCCACAACCCGCTGTTGATGTCGGGCACGAAGATGCTGCCGTCGCGCACCACCGCGCCCCACGCGAACGGCGTGTGCGGCTGGACGCCGGTCGAGTCGGCGGTGAGGATCCAGCTGATCTCGCGTCCCTGGCGGAGCAGGTCGCCCTTCAGCTCGCCGGAGACGTCAAGCACCCGGGCGCCGCCCTGGTAGTTGCCGAGGTACAGGGTGTCGCCCACCACCCACACGTTGTGCACGCCGCCGTCGGTCGGCTCGTACCACGCGACCTCCTTCGGGTGCTCGATGTCGGAGACGTCCACCACGTGCAGCCGCCCGAACGTGAGGCCGTTGCCGCCGGACAGCCCCTTGTAGGGCCGCGCCGCGTACACCTCGTCGCCCGCAAAGACGTACTTCCCCTGGCGCCACGCGGTGTGGGTGCCGCGCACGAAGCCTGGGCCCCACAGCTGCTCCACCCGCGCATAGGTCGCGTCGAGGTCGTACTTCAGCTGCGAAACCAACTGCGGGCTCTCCGGGCTTCCGCCCTTCATCCCGTTGCCGACGTCGAGGACGATGAGCCCGTCGTTCCAGTAGGCGAGGTAGGCGAGCCCGTCCACGACCATCACGTCGTGCAGGTACCGGCCCGCGTCGGTCTGCTGGGCCTCCCAGCGCGCGACCTCCTTCGGATGGAGCGGGTCGCGGATGTCGATCACCCGCATCGATCCCGTGGCGTCGTCGGTGATGTAGGCCCGACCCTGGTACACATAGGAGCTGTGCACGCCGCCCGAGACGGTTTCCGTGTACTCGGCGATCGGCTTGGGGTGGCAGGGATCGCCCGCGTCGAACACGACGATCCCGTTCTTCCTGTTCGACGCCCCCTCGCGCGAGAACACGCCATACTTGCCGTCCTCGGTGGTCATCACGTCGTTCACGATCCGGGCGTCGGTCATCATCGAGTCGACGACGCGCGGGCTCCCGGGGTCGGTGATGTCCACCGCATAGACACGGTCCGCGATCGTTGACATGTAGAGGCACTTTCCCGACGGGTGCACCCACACCTCCGCCGCCCGGTACTTGACCGGCAGGTGCGCCACCACCTCGATGCCGCGCGTGACGCGACGCTGCTCCACCCGCACGACCGCGTCGGCGGTCCGCGCCCCGATCGCGGCGGTGACGGTGTACACGCCGGGCGTCTCCGCCACGAAAGCGCCCGCGGGATCGATCGCGGCGACGCCGGCGCCGCTCGCGGCCGCCACCGCCCACTCGACCGGGACGCCCTGGATGGCCCGGCCGGCGGCGTCCTTCCCGCTCACGCTGAAGCGGACGACGTCACCCGTGCGGACCGAGACCGTGGCCGGCTCGATCGCGAGCCGGGCGACGGTGTTGGGGACAACCTGCAGGGAGAGCTGGGCGGCGGCGGAGCCCGCCTTGGCCGTGACGGTGGCACGCCCCGGGGAGAGCGCGTGCAGCCGGCCGTCCCCGGTGACGCTCGCGACGCGCGGGTTGCTCGAGCTGAACGACACGAGGTCGGGCCGGCGGTCGCCGTGCCGGCTGTAGGCCGTCCCCGTGAGGGTGAGCCGCGTGCCCGCCGCGATTCTGGAAGGGGCCGGCACGATGTCGATCCGTGCCGCCGCCTCGGGTAGCACGTGGATGAGCGCGGTCCCGAACGTCTGTCCCTTCTGGCCCGGGATGTACGCGACGGCCGTCACCCGCACGTGGCCGTTGTAGCCGCCCTTCACGAGTCCGGTCGAGTCCACACTGCCCTCGGTCCCCCCGCTGTACCACTCGATTTTGGCGTCCGTGACGGGCTCGCCGCGCGCGTCCAGCGCGCGGGCGCTGAGCCGCACGGTCTGGCCCACCTCGATCTCCGGAGCGGGAGGAGTGACCTCGACTTTTGCGACCGGAAAAGGCGGCGGGGGGGCGGGGGGGGCGGGGGCGGCCGGCTGTTGTAGCAGCGTCGCCAGCAGGACTGCAAGATGCATGGCCACTCCTTATGGAATAGCGGGTTGTGGCGGCTCGACCTTCACCACCCACAGTCCACTGTTGATGTCCGGGACGTACACCAGACCGTCGCGATAGATCGCGCCCCAGGCATTCGCCCCGTTGGGGACGTACCCGCTCGCGTCCCCGGTATGCACGTGCGCGTATTCCCGCCCCTGGGCCAGCAGGTCACCCCGCAAGTCGCCGGAGATGTCGAGCACCCGCAGCCCGCCCTGGTAGTCGCCCAGGTAGAGCGTGTCTCCCGCGACCCACACGTTGTGCGCTCCGCCGTCCTCCGGCTCGAACCAGGCCACCTCGCGCGGGTCGCTCAGGTCCGAGATGTCGATCACGTGCAGCCTGCCGTACGCCCGCCCCAGCCCGATCACGCCCGGGCCGCCCCCCTGCTGGCGCGCGGGGAAGACCTCGTCCCCGACGAACACATAGTTGCGGCTGCGCCAGCTCGTGTGGGTGCCGCGGATGAAGCCCGGTCCGCCCGCGAGCTCGACCTTTCTGTACAGCTCGTTCAGGTCGTACTTGTACTGCAGCACGAGCCGCGGGGCCTCGGGGCTGCCGCCTTTGATGCCGTTGCCGACGTCGAGGATCACGAGCCCGTCGTTCCAGTACGATAGGGTCGCGAGTCCGTCACGCACGTCGACGTCGTGCAGCGTGCGCCCCGCTTCGGGACGCTCCACCTGCCAGCGGGCCACCTGCTTGGGGTGGTAGGGATCGCGGATGTCGATCACCCGCATGGAGCCGGTGGCGTCGTCCGTCAGGTAGACGTAGCCCTTGTACACGTAGGTGCTGTGCACGCCACCCGTGACCGTCTCCGTAAATTCGGCGATGGACTTCGGGTGGGCGGGATCCTCGAAGGAGAGGATCACGATGCCGTTCTTGCGGGTCGACGCACCCTCGCGGGTCATCACGCCGAACCTGCCGTCCTCGGTGGTCATCACGTCGTTCACGACGCGAGCGTCCACGAGCAGCGAGTCGGTAATGAAGGGCTTCGACGGGTCGGCGATGTCGATCGCGTAGACGCGGTCGGCGAGCGTGGACAGGTAGGCGTGCTTTCCGTCCGGATGAAGCCACAGCTCGGCGGCGGAGAATCCCTTGAGGGGCAGGCGGCCGACGATCGTGACGGGCCGCGTGATGTTGCGGCGCGCGACCCGCACGAACGCCTCGGCGGTGCGGGCGCCCAGCGTCGCGACCACGCGGTAGGTGCCCGGCTGGTCCGCCACGAACACGCCCGCGCGGTCGATGCTCGCGTACCCCTGCCCCACCGGCGCCACGGCCCATTCCGCGGGCGCGTCGGCTACCGGCAGGCGCGCCACGTCGGTCGCGAGGAAGGCGAACCGCAATACGTCGCCGGCGCGCACCGACGCCTCCGCCGGGGCAACCGCCACGCGGGCGACCGGGTTGGGAACCACGGTGATGGTCCAGCTCTCGCGCACCTTGCCGACCGTCGCGGCGACCACCGCCTTCCCGACGGCGCGCGCGCTGACACGCCCGAATGCATTCACCTCGACTACCGCCGGCCGGCTGGAAGTCCAGGCGACGCGGTCGTAGCGCCGGTCGTCGTTGGGCGCGTAGGGGACGGCATCCAGCACGAGCGACGTGCCGGCGAGCAGCCGCTCGGGTCTGGGTGTCACGGCGATCCTGGCGGGCGGCAGGGGAAGCACGGTGACGCGCGCGAACCCGATGGTTGCCTTGACCTCCCGACCCGGAACCGTGCCCGCGGCAGCCACGTTCAGTGTCCCCGTCGCCCCCGCGCTCAAGAGGCCGGTCGAATCGACGCGGCCCTCGAAGCGGCCGCCCGCCGTGAACCACCGGAACACGGCCTCGGGCATCGGCCGACCGGCCGAGTCGAACGCGGTCGCGCCGAGCCGCAGGGTATCCCCGACCTGCAGGGCGAAGTCCGCCGGCTTCACCTCGACGCGGGCGATGGGCTGCGGGAGGGTGGGGGCGGTGGAGTCCCGGGCAGGTTGCTGCCAGGCCAAGAGTGCGCACAGGACATGGGGAGCCATCACACCCTCGCGAAGCTGTAGAAGGCTGGGAAGCGGCGGCGGCTTAGCACGTTACCCGCCGCGCCGGCCCGGGGGAAGTGGGCGGGGAGCCAAGGCCCCGGTGGCGTCATGGCGTCGAAAGACCGCGCCAGGGGGTTCCAACCGCCGGAAAGACTGGCGTTTAGTTCTATTGACAGGCGTCAGCGCCAGCCCTAGCTTTTGCCCCGGTTCAAGCAATACGTGGCACCGTCAACCGGTCTGTCTGCGCTCCGCGAGGACCACTTGTCTCGCGGTTTTTGTTTGAGCCCGTCTCTGGTCGCGGTGACCAGGGCCGAACCTGTCCGGGGCGGTAGCCCCTCAGTGCAGAGGTTAGAACGGTATGGCAAAGGGTAAGGTGAAGTGGTTCAACGACGCGAAGGGCTTCGGCTTCATCGCGCAGGAGTCGGGTCCGGATGTGTTCGTCCACTTCACGGCGATCCAGGCCGATGGCTTCCGCAGCCTCGCCGAGGGCGACACGGTGGAGTTCGAAGTTGCCCAGGGTCCCAAGGGCTTGCAGGCGCAGAACGTCCGCAAGGTCTAACTGACGGTGTACGTCGATGACGGGCTCGGGGTGCTGCCCCGGGCCCGTGCGCTTTCTGAACCGTATATTGGAGCCATGATCGCGATCCGCATGGGGCTGCTCGCCCTGCTGGTGCCGGCTGCCGGCCTGGGTCAGGCAGCGGCGCCGGCAGCACCGACGTACCGCGGGTTCGCGCCCGGCGCCGACTATCGAGAATTCGCCGGGCGCGCGCAGTCGCTGGCGCGACGCGACCCCCTGCGCTGCAATACGTCCCGCAACACCGCCCAACTCATGGAGTGCGGTGTGGTCATCCAGGACTCCACGGACGGCGCCGACTTCTACCTCAGCGCCTACGTGCTCGAAGGGAAGGTCGCGATGGTCGCGCTGTACGACTCGGCGGGGTTCGGCGACGCCCGCGGGGTTCCGCTCGTGGACCGCACCAAGCGGGACCTGACCCGCGCGTTCGGGCGCCCGCGACCGATCGGGAGAAGCGGCTGGGAGTGGAAGTACGGGCGCAAGGTGGTGCGGTTCAACTGGCGCGGCCGTGGGACTGCGCGCTGGGTCTCCATCACGCTGACCGACAACGACGTGATGGACCGGATCGGCCGGTACGCGAGAACAGCCGCAAGCCGAAAGCCCTAAACAGCCGAAAGCCGTAAGCCGCAAGTGGTTCACAGACAAACGTGGCCAGTGACGGTTGCGTTGGTGGCCACTTTTCTCGCCACTGGAAACCGCTTGCGGCTTACGGCTTTCGGCTTACGGCTGTTTGGGGCTTGCGGCCAGCAGTAAGCGCTCCGCCAGCGCGGATATCTCTTTCGCGGCACCCAGCTGATCGAGCCAGCGGCGCGGAATGGCCGCCTGCCCGTCCCGCGCACCGAGCAGCGCCCCCGCCACGGCGGCGTTCGTGTCGGTGTCCCCGCCCGCCTCGACCAGAAAGATCAGGGCCTCTTCGAGCGACCGCCGGTGCAGGGCGCACCAGAAGGCGATCTCGACGCAGTGCACCACGTAGCCGTACTCGCCCGGAGCGGCGATCGGCAGTGCGTCCTCCTGCTCCCCGGAGACGCGGGCGATGGCGTCGATGAGCGCCCGCGGCGCCACGCTCTCCAGCCGGTGCAGCACCTCCTCCACGAAGGAGGTGTTGCCGTGCAGTAGCTCCCGCGCGGCGACGTTCACCGCTGCCGCACCCCAGGTGCAACGCTCGTCGGCGTGCGTGACGGCGGCCTGTTGGGCGGAGACGCGGATCAGCCGGTCGACGTCGTCGTAGTAGCGGAGCGCGACCGGGAGGCACCGCATCACGGCGCCGTTCCCGGCCGCCGCTCCGGCGTCGCGCGCCATCCGGCCCGCCTCGAACGGCTCGATCCCCCGTTCGATGAGGTGCAGGGCGTGGCGCGTGGTGAGACCGATCCCGCGCCCGTCCCGCTGCATCCATCTCACCCAGCGCCGCGCCACGTCGGGGACGTCGAAGTCACCGCGCTCCACGAGCGACTCCGCGAGCTCGAGCGCCATCGCCGCGTCGTCGTCGAAGGGGGAGCCTGCGGGGCGCGGCGCGAGGTCGCGCACCCCGCCGGGAAACGCCTCGCGGATCGCCCCGGCCGTGCCGCAGTGCTCGGTGGGGACGCCGAGCTGGTTGCCGATCACGAGCCCGAGCAGGGCGCCGCGAGCCCGGGTCAGGAGTTGGGGATCCACCGGCGGTCGGGATGTCAGGGGGGCGGGGGCGCGCTCTAGAACGTGAGCACCACGGCTCCGCTCTGCGGGTGCACGCGCCGCGCGAAGCCCTCGCGATCGACGTGGGGACCGGTGTAGGGGTGCGCGCTGTTGTAGGCGGCGACGCTGGAGTTCGCGTAGAGGCGGTAGTAACCGATGTGGGCGCGCTCGGCGCCCTTCGACACGAGGCAGTCGCAACGCACCACGGCTCCCGTCCCGGGGTTGACCTCGACGGTGATGTCCGACGGGCTGGCATTGGTGATGAGCGGCGCGAAGTAGCTCTGCCCGCCGACCAGGGAGGTGATGGGGGAAACCGGGCGGCCGCGCCGCCGGTGGAACTCGGGCAACGGTCCTTCCATCGGCTCACCGATCGGCGGCTTCCCCGGCCGGATGAGCCGCCAGCGGAGCGTGGCGCGCGTGCCGGACCCGAGCGAGAGGCGCGCCATGCCCGCGGGCCGCACCGTGTCGATGGGCGCGCCGTTCCGGAGGATCTCCACCGGCTCCACCAGCCCATTGTGGACGAACGCGACCCCGGCGCCCACGAATCCCGCGCGACGGGCGAACAACAGGCCTGCGGCCACGACCGCGAGCCCGGCCGCGATCGACCAGCCGAGCCTGCCCGAGCGCGCCTCGCCCGACCGCCGCACCCGGCGCGCCATGCTCGCGACCTCGACCATCTTGGCGGAGCCCGACGCGCGGCCCGCGCGCAGGGCCGCCAGCACGTCGTCCGCCGTCTGGAAGCGCTCGTCGGCCGTCTTGGCGAGGCACTTCACGAGGACGTCCGACAGCCACCGCGGGATCTTTGCGTTCCGTTCGCTGGCCACGGGGATGGGATCGGCGATGTGCTTGCCGACGATCTCGGCGCTCGAGTCGCCGTCGTAGGGCGGCGCGCCGGTGACCATGTGGAAGAGCATGGCGCCGAACGCGTACAGGTCGCTGCGCCCGTCGAGCCGGACGTCGCCGAGCGCCTGCTCGGGGCTCATGTAGTGCACCGTGCCCACGGTGACGCCGGTCGCCGTCGCCGCAGCGCGGTCGCCGGCGCGGCCGAGCAGCTTCGCGATCCCGAAATCGAGCAGCAGGATGCGGCCGGTCTTGGCCTCGAGCATCACGTTGTCGGGCTTGATGTCCCGGTGCACGAGGCCCTGGGCGTGCGCGTGGGACAGCGCCTGCAGGACCGGTGCGGCGATCTCGCACGCGGCTTCCGGCGGGTACGACCCCCGGCGCCGCAACGCGTCGGCGAGCGACTCCCCCTCGATGAACGGCATCACGTAGAAGACGAGGCCTTCGCCATCGCCCGCGAAATGGATCGGCAGGATCGCCGGGTGCTGGAGCCGGGCGAGGGTCTTCGTCTCCTGGCGGAACCGCGCCAGCATCCCCGGCGTCCAGGCGATTTCCGGGTGCAGCACCTTGCAGGCGAGGCGCCGGTCCAGCTCCACGTCCCACAGCTCGTAGACCTCCGCGAACCCACCTCGCCCGACGAGCCGCTTCACCTGATACGTGGGGCCGAGCGCGCGGGCCAACCGCTCGGGGGTGGTCCTCACCCCCTGTCCCCCTCTCCCTTCGGGAGAGGGGGCACGAGAGTCACCCGTCGTCCCCCCTCTCCGCATGGCGGAGAGGGGGTCAGGGGGTGAGGTTCCCGCACGAGGCTCGCCCGTGATCACGGTGGGCGACGCCTTGCCGCAGGCGGGGCAGTAGGCCGAGCCCGCGGGAATCTCGGTCCGGCAGCCGGGACACATGTGCGTCGTGCTCACGGCCAGTAAGATTCGTTGCCCGGGGGCGCCGGTGCAACAGGATGCGCACCGACGCACCTACATTGTCTATCTTGGCCCGATGTTCCTGCTCCGCATCCTATTCGGCGTTACCCTCGCCTACGTCGCGCTCGTCCTCCTCGCGTGGCTGGTCCAGGAGCGGCTGGCCTTTCCCGCTCCGCGCGCTCCACTGCCCGATCCCAAGCGGCTCGGGATCGCGCACGGGGAGAGGATCGAGCTCGTGATGGAAGACGGGACGAAGCTCGCGGGGTGGTACCTGGCACCGACGCTGCACCGCCCTCCACCGCCCTCGCCCGCCCTGCTGTGGTTCTACGGCAACGGCGAGAACATCGCGAGCATCTGGCAGATCCTGCGCGACTTCCAGCCGCCGGGAGCGGCGCTCCTTGTGGTCGACTACCCCGGCTACGGCGGCAGCGAAGGCCGGGCGACGGAAGCGGGCATGTACGCCGCCGCCGACGCCGCGTACGCTGCGCTCGTGGCACGTCCGGAAGTCGATCCCAAGCGGATCTACGTCTATGGGCGATCG
>DASPXO010000117.1:0-5087 GCA_035637235.1 Gemmatimonadales bacterium
GAGGCCGTCAGTCAGCACATGCACGGTGACAATCGCTCGGACGCCTCCTGCTGTCAACGTCGCCGCAGCAACGAAGCGCAGCAGCAACGACCCGCCCATTGAACCACACGACGACTGCGCACAGGTTCTCTGTACCTATGAACCAGGTCACCGAGCTCTTGGCTGGTATGCGGGGCGAGAGCCGCCAGGCCGCGATGGAGCGGCTTCTCCCGTTGGTCTACGATGAGCTCCGCGCGCTGGCAAGAGCGCAGCTCCGCCACGAACGCCCCGATCACACGCTCCAAGCCACGGCCCTGGTGCATGAGGCATACCTGCGTCTGCTGGGGGGCACGCAACCGCCCTGGAACGACCGGCAGCACTTCTTCCGGGCAGCCGCCGAGGCCATGCGCCGCATCCTCATCGAACACGCTCGGAAGCGGGGCCGGGTCAAGCGCGGGGGCAAGCGCGTGCGCGTCGAGTTGACCGGGGTGGACCTGGCCACCGACCAGGATCTCGACCAGATCCTGGCCCTCGACGACGCGTTTCGGCGCTTGGAAGAACAGGACCCCGAGGCGGCCGACGTCGTCCGGTTGCGCTGCTTCGCGGGGCTGAGCGTCGAGGAGACCGCCCAAGCGACGGGTCTCTCCGAGCGCACCGTGAAACGGGAATGGGCATTCGCACGAGCGTGGCTTTACGATGCCCTCCGGGACTCCGGTGGCTGACCCTGGGAGGGGGAGGTCATGATGGAGACAGCGCGCTGGCGGCTGGTCAAACGGATATTCCACGAAGCGTTGGATCAGCCCGAGTCAAATCGAGGCGGGTATCTCACCGCCACCTGTGGCGACGATCAGCAGCTCCGTTCCGAGGTGGAGGCCCTGCTCGCGGCTCATGCCGACGCGGGAGCGTTCCTGGTGTCACCGACGCAAGGTGACGCGGGCGAACGGGCGGGCGAGACCGGGTCGGCAGTGTTCGAGCAACTGCAACGTGCGCTCGCGGGGCGGTTCTCGCTCGAACGCGAGCTGGGTCGAGGCGGCATGGCGATCGTATATCTGGCGCGGGACGTGGCGCTGGACCGGCCGGTCGCGCTCAAGCTCCTTCCGCCGCGGCTCGCCACCGACCCCGATTACCGCGAGCGCTTCCTGCGCGAGGCGCGCACCGCGGCCGGCCTGTCACACCCGAACATCGTTCCCATTCACCTCGTGGAGGAGCGGGACGGGCTCGTCTATTTCGTGATGGCGTTGGTCGAGGGCGAGTCGCTTGGGCAGAGGGTACGCCGCGCCGGCCCGCTCAAACCCGCGGACGTCGCCAGGCTGGTGCAGGAGGTGGCCTGGGCCCTGGCCTATGCGCACGGGCGCGGGGTGATCCATCGCGACATCAAGCCCGACAATATCCTGATCGACAAGGGCTCCGGCCGGGCATTGGTCGGCGATTTCGGCATCGCGCGAGTCACCGGCGCCAAGACGATGAGCCGGCAGGGCAAAGTGCTGGGAACGCTGGCGTACATGAGCCCCGAACAGGCCAGCGCCGAGTCCGTGATCGACGGGCGGGCCGATCTGTATTCACTCGGAGTCACCGCATTCTTCGCCTTGACCGGGCGCCTGCCGTTCGAGTCGCGGGATCCGGCCGCCTTGATCGCGATGCACCTCGCCGAACCGGCTCCACCGGTTCGGTCCGTGAGCGGGCTGGTTCCCGCACGGCTGGCGGAGGCGGTGGACCGCTGCCTCGCCAAGGACCCAGCCACGCGCTACCCCACCGGCGAGGCGCTGGCCGAGGCGATAGCGGATGCGCAGCTCACGCGGCGAGAGATCGCGCCGAGCGTGCGGGAGTTCCTGGGGGCCGCCAAGAGCGGTGCCGCCCAGGTGGCCATGCTCGGCGTGTTGTGGATGGGCCTGGGCGCGTCCGGCGTGGCGGAAGCGGGTATCAGCGGCGTCGTGATGCTGGTGATGCTGACGGCACTGACGCCCCTGGTCCTCATCCATCCGGTGCTTGCCGCTCGCGGGGTAGTGCGTGCGGGGCTGGATCAGCATGACGTGGTCGAGGCGGTGGCCTCATTCAGCACCATGCGCGACGCGAACATCGAATACGAGGTCGCCCGGGCGAAGTACTTGGCAGACCGGTTCTCGAGCATCTGGGCGCGCGCGATCTTTCTGGCGGCGGCCGCGCCGGTCGTTGTCCGTCTCCCTGACGTCATCGCGGAACTGATGGGTGTGGGCGTCAGTTTCAAGGGGCTGGCAATCCTCCTCTACCTGCTGGCCGTGGGTGGCGCGGAGACGTTCTTTTTGGGAATGGCCATCGCGCCACGGCGAACCGTCGCCACGCTCACGCGCGGGACCCCCGAGCATGCGGGCTTCCTGCGCAAGGTTTGGGGAGGGCCACTCGGCCGCTGGTTCTTCAAGCTCGCCGGCATCGGACTGAAGAACACCAGGGCTGCGCCGGTCCCCGAGTCGGCACCTACGGAGGCCCTGCTGGGCCGCGCCGCGGGCGAGCTGTTCGAGCAGTTGCCCAAGGACCAGCGGGCGCGGCTGGGCGATGTGCAGGAAGTGATCCGCAGTCTGGAGCGGGCGGCGGCTCTGCTCCGTGCGCGGCGTGACGCGTTGCACCGGGGGGTCGCGGAAACCGGTGCCCCGGGGGGTTCTCCCCGCCGCGCTCAGCTCGTCGCAGAGCTTGAGGCCGCCCGCGCCGCCGTCGAACGCCGGTTGGGCACCGCCGTGGGTGCGCTGGAGAATCTGCGGCTCGACCTGCTGCGGTTGCGTGCCGGTGTGGGAAGGCCGGACGACCTCACGGCCTCGATTGAACAGGCCCGGTCGGTGGGTGAGGCGGTGGATGTCGAGCTGGCGGCGCGCCGAGAGATTGACTCGCTCGCGCAGCAGCCTTGAACGCATCAGGTCGCCGGGCGTGGGCCCGTGCAATGATTCTCGTCGGCCTGGCGTACGGGCTCATCGGCATCGTATTCCCTGCGCTGGCTGACGCCGATCACGTGCGCCTGTGGCGCCTGGCCGCGTGGGTGGTCAGCGCTGCTGTGTACGCGGCGCACATTGGGTACGAGCACTATGGACTGGACAGTGCTCCTCGTGCGACGGCGCTGCATGTGGCCGGGGCAGCCGCGCTGGGGGCTTTCGCCCTCGCGCTCGCAGCGAACGTTCATTCACTGGTCGCCGCGACACACGGCCAACAGTCGCGGCTCCTCGTCGCACTCGTCGCTTTTCCGGTCATCACTGCACTTCCGGCGTTTCTCGTAGCACTTGCCGTAGCGGCCGCTCTGGCTCGCTTGTCGTGGCGCGCCTAGTGCCGTGTGGCCAAACTGCGAGACGCACAGTATATGGAACGGCGCAGCGTTTTCACCTAGGCTCCGCTTCAAGCTGGCGGACGCGCGCGAGCAGGGTAGAATTCCATGTGTACGCTGGCTGAATACTGCAACCCGAACGTTCATCAACGCACTGGCAGGAGTCCTATCGCATGGGGCACCCAGAATTTCGCGTGGCCGGTCGGATCTTTGCGACGCTGGGCTATACCCGCAGCGGCTGGGGCATGATCAAGTTCACGCCCGAGCAAAGGGAATGAATCTTTCTTCAGCGCGCCGCAGCTAAGCCCAATCCGTTAGGCCGCGGGGCGGTAGGCTGGCATGCACGAGACCGAGCGAGTATTCGTAGTTGGAGGAACCCGGGGAACCGGACTCCTCATCGCCCACCTCCTGCTCCGGAGCGGCTACCCGGTCCGGGTGCTGGCGCGCGATCCCAGTGCTGCAGCACGGCGCCTCGGCTCCGCCGTGGACGTCGTGCCCGGCGACGTCACCAAGTCCGACACGCTCGGGAGTGCTGTGAAGGACGTTAGTCACCTCATCTTCACGGCAGGGGTGGCCGTCGGCCCCGCGCGCGAGAAACTGATCGTGGCGACGGAGTACCAAGGCGTCTTGAACACGCTCGCTGCCGCCCGCCAGGCAGGATTCAATGGCCGCTTCCTCTACATGACGTCCATCGGGGTTACCAGACCCTCGCTCAGCGCCGCTGTCCTCAACCTTGTCAAAGGAAACACACTGCGCTGGCGCAAGCGGGTTGAAGACGAGATCCGGACCAGCGGCGTCAATTACACGATCATTCGGGCGGGCTTCCTCCTGAACAGCCCTGGCGGGAAGCGAGCGATTGAAGTGAGTCAGCAAGCCCATCCTCTGGCTCCGAGGTACAGGATCGCCCGTGCCGACGTGGCCGAGACCTTCGTTCAGGCCCTGAACCACGCGAACACCGCGAGGACCACATTTGAAGTCGTATGGGGTAAGGGTTCGCACGGGGAGCAATGGGAGCTTCTCTTCAGCCGCCTGAAGCCGGACTCTCCGCCTCCTCCTTTGCGCCGCGGCTAACAAGCTTTTGAAGCTAGCGGCGCGCGTGCGCTGGGTTATCGAACCCCGATTCCACCGTCTACGACACAACCCAGGTTACCGAGCGCTCGGTTAGCGTCTCGGCTGGAAGTGGCCCGATCTAGGGCGCGACGATCGTCGCGTGTCTGACGGAGTCCAGCTCGGGGAACTCGCGCTCCAAGTACGCGTTGCCCTCGGCCTGGATCCGGCCCTGGTCGGGGCCACGCCCGCCCGGCGCGCCTTCGCCGTACCCGCCGTACAATCGATCCACCACCTCCATGCCCTCCACCACTCGGCCGAACGGAGAGAACCCCATGCCGTCGAGCCGGCTGTTGTCAGCGAAGTTGATGAAGAGCTGCGTGGTGCGCGTGCCCGGGCCGGCGGTCGCGAAGCTCACCATGCCGCGCGTATTGCGCTGGCGCACCGGGTCGTCCGGAATGTGTGCCTCGCGCCAGACGGCGGACACCCGCGGATCGCCGTGGATGCCGAATTGCGCCATGAATCCCGGGATCACCCGGAAGAATCGCGTGTTATCGAAGTAGCCGCTCTTCACCAGGTTGTAGAACCGGTCGGCGCCCAGTGGGGCCCAGTCGCGGTGGACCTCGATCACCACGACACCTTTGCCGGTCTCGAAGCGGGCGCGGAACATGGCCGGGGCCCGCTCGCTCATGGCGGCGCTCGCGGGGTTCGAGAAGACGGCGGTGCCGGCGCCGGCCGAGCCGGCGCCTGCGGTCGTGGAGTCCGGGCGCTCGCCGCG
>DASPXO010000118.1:0-19807 GCA_035637235.1 Gemmatimonadales bacterium
ATGGCGGCGCAGATCCCCATCAAGCGCGACCCGACCCTGAACGCGCAGGCGCTCGAGAAAGTCCGCCAGGACAAGCTGCGCGAGGTGCGCCAGGGGCACGACGGCACCTGGGTGGCGCACCCGGCCCTCGTGCCGCTCGCGCGGGAGGTGTTCGACGCCCACATGCCGGGTCCGCATCAGATCCACATGACGCGCGAGGACGTCCGGGTGACGGCGCGGGACCTGCTGACGGCGCCCGAAGGGGAGATCACCGCCGCGGGCCTGCGAACGAACCTCGACGTGGCGCTGCGCTATCTCGCTGCGTGGTTGGGGGGCATGGGGTGCGTCCCGCTCTACGACCTGATGGAAGACGCGGCAACCGCCGAGATCTCAAGGGCGCAGGTGTGGCAGTGGCTGCGCCACGAGGTGCGGCTGCAGGATGGGCGTCACGTGACCGAGGCGGTTGTGCAACAAACCCTGTCCGAGGTCGTGCAGGCCCTACCTGAACGGGTAGGTGCGGCTGGTGCTGCCCGAGATGATTTTTCGCTGGCGGCCCGCTTGCTGGGCCAGCTCGCGACCGGCGCGGAGTTTGCAGAGTTCCTCACGACGGTTGCGTACGATTACCTCGACTAATTCAGTCCAATTATCATCCGACGGGGACCCCATGGACAAGCAGGAATTCATCACGGCGCTCGAGCGCGAGTGGGCGACGAACAGCCGCTGGGACGGCATCAAACGGCCGTACAGCGCGGGCGACGTGTGGCGGCTGCGGGGCACGGTGCAGATCGAGCACACCCTCGCCCGGCGCGGGGCCGCACGTCTGTGGCAGCTGTTGCAACAGGACGAAGCGGTCACGGCGCTGTCCGCCATCACGGGCGCCCAAGCCGTGCAGTGCGTCAAGGCGGGGTTGCGGGCGATCTACTGCAGCGGCTGGCAGGTGGCCGGCGACATGAATACCGCGCAGCACACGTATCCCGACCAGAGCCTCTACCCGGCCGACAGCGTGCCGCACCTCGTGGAGCGCATCAACAACGCGCTGCTGCGCGCCGATCAGATCCACCACATGCAGGGCGACGACTCGATCGAATGGACGGTGCCGATCGTCGCCGACGCCGAGGCCGGGTTCGGGGGGCTGCTCAACGCCTACGAGCTGATGCTCAACATGATCCTGCACGGCGCGGCGAGCGTGCACTACGAGGACCAGCTCGCCTCGCTCAAGAAGTGCGGTCACCTGGGGGGCAAGGTGCTGGTGCCGACGAGCGAGTTTGTCACCAAGCTCGTTTCGGCGCGTCTGGCGGCGGACGTGGCGGGCGTGGACACCGTCCTCATCGCGCGGACCGACGCGCTCAGCGCCACCATTCTCGCCAACGATATCGATCCCTACGACCGCCGCTTCATCGTCGACGAGCGTACGCACGAGGGGTTCATCCGCGTGAAGCCGGGGATCGAGGCCGCGATCGCGCGCGGCCTCGCCTACGCGCCGTACGCCGACCTGCTGTGGTGCGAGACCTCGACGCCGGACCTCAAGGAGGCCGCGCAGTTCGCCGAGGCGATCCGGGCGAAATACCCGCGCAAGCTGCTGGCGTACAACTGCTCGCCGTCATTCAACTGGCGGAAGCACTTGAGCGACGCGCAGCTCCTGTCCTTCCAGAAGGAGCTCGGCGCCATGGGCTACAAGTTCCAGTTCGTGACGCTCTCCGCGTTCCACGCCCTGAACCACAGCATGTTCGTGCTGGCGAAGGATTACAAGGGACGGGGCATGGCCGCGTACGCCGACCTCCAGACCCGCGAGTTCGCGGCGGAGACGGACGGCTACGAAGCCATCCGGCACCAGGAGTTCGTGGGTGTGGGCTACTTCGACGAGATCACCCAGATCGCGACCGGCGGCCTGTCGTCCGTGATCGCCATGGACGGGTCCACGGAGCAGGCGCAGTTCCACGAGCCGGAGCGCCAGCCGGCGGCCGCCCGCCACTAGGCTCCAGTGACGTAGACGGGACGAGAGCCGGGCGGCGGCACGCTGCGCCCGGCTCCCGTCGTTGACAGCCGCGGCGCGTCGCCTACCTTAGCACGCGTCTCGGAGACCCGTCCTGGGTGCCGGCCGTGAATGTTCCCCGGAGGATCGCATGCGCCATGCCGCACTTGCCGTCCTGCTGCCACCGCTGCTGCTCCTGCCCGCGTCCCGGCCCGCGTGCGCGCAGGAGGCGCCATTCGATCACGCCATCCGGGCCTCCGCCGCGCTACAGTTCGCGGCGCGGCCGGCGCTCGAGCCGGCGGTGCTCCAACCTTCCTGGGTCGACGACCTTGCCGCGCAACGGCGGCGGCGCCCAAAGAAGAAGTCGACCGGCGTGACGCTGATGATCATCGGCGGCAGCGCCGTGGTGGTCGGGGCTATCGCGGGCGGCACCGGTGGGGGGCTCCTGGTCATCGGCGGGCTGGTGTGCGGGGGGTACGGGTTTTACCTCTATGCCGAATAAGACGTGGAGGAAGAACGTTGAGTAGAGGCGTGGAGGGAAGACGTTGAGGGGAAGCGTGGAACGAATGCCCTCAACGTATTCCCTGCACGTCTTTCCTCCACGTCTCTCCTCAACGTCTTTCCTGGACGTAGTACGTGCCTTAAGATTCTCCCCCGTGTCCGACTTCTCCCTGCCGCGTGCCCCGGTGCCCGCTCATCTCCTCCTGACGCAGGGCGTTTCCCGGCCCGGGCAGGTGTACGTCATGGAGCGCGTGCCCCATCACGATGGGCCCGAAACGGTCCTGGAGATGCTCAACCGACCGGAGGGCTTCTTCGCGTTCCGGCCGACGGAGGGGGGCGACGTGCTCCTGGTCTCCAAGGTGCACACGATTTCGGTGTCGGTGCACCGGCAGGCCCCGATCTCCGATCCCGCCCGGCTGACGGCGGCCAAGCTGTTGGGCGTGGAGATCGTGCTGGCGGGCGGATCGACGCTGGGCGGCTGGGCGAGCTCCGAGCTCCCCGCCCACCACGCGCGGCTGATCGACTACCTCAACGCGACGCACGACGCGTTCTTCGCCGTGTGGACGCACGCCTCCACGCACTGCGTGAACCGCGGGCACGTGCTGTACGCGCGCCCCCTGGACTAGCCGATGCCCGCACGGATCGACCCCTTCGTGGACGTCCTGCTGCGAGAACAGGGCGAACAGCTCTACCTGCTCCCCGACGAGCCGGTCACAATGATCAAGGACGGGAAGAGCCGGAAGGTGAGCAAGCAGCCGCTCACCGACCAGATCATCTACGCGCTGCTGGTCGAGGTCGCGCCGTCCGAGTCCGCGGACCAGATGGACCGCGGAGCCGAGACGGAGTTCGAATACGTGGCGGACCGCGGGATGGTCCGGGTGCGGATCGTGCCGGAGCTGGGGCGGCTCACGGCCGTGGTGGCGCCGACCGGGAAGGCGGCCGCGGCGCCGGTCGCGGCAGCCGCCCGGGCTCCAGCCGTCCACCGGGCGCCCGGCGGCGCCGGGGCGGCAGCCGCTCACCCTCCCCCCAAGCCGCCACGCTCCTCCGGCGGCGGCGCGGCGCCGGTGGCCGAAATCCGCGCCGCAGCGCCGATGGCCGAAATCCGCGCCGCCCCGCCACCAGCGCCGGCGCGCGCCGCCCCCCCACCGGCGCCGGCGCCCGCCGCCGCGCCACCGGCCGCCCGGCCGGCGGACGTCACCACCCCGCAGCACAAGGCCGCCGAGCGGGCGCTGGGTGACCTGCTCCGGGCCCTCGTCGAGTCCGCGTCGTCCGATCTCCACCTGCGGGTGGGGGAGCCGCCGATCTTCCGCACGCACGGCGAAATGAAGCGCCGGTCCGGGCCCGCGACGACGGCCGAGCAGCTCGAGCTGATGCTGCTCGCCATCATGCCGGAGCGGAACCGGGCTGAGTGGAAGGAGACGTGGGACTCGGACTTCGCGTACGAGATCGCGGGGCTGGCGCGCTTCCGCGTGAACGCGGCGCGCGACCGCAAGGGGCCGGTCGCCGTGTTCCGCGTCATCCCGTCGGAGGTGGCGACGGTGGAGCGGCTGAACGTCAGCAAGGAAGTGCAGCAGCTCTGCTACTTGAACAAGGGGCTCGTGCTCGTGACCGGCCCGACCGGATCCGGGAAGTCCACCACGCTGTGCGCGCTGATCGATCTCATCAACCGGACCCGCACCGATCACGTCATCACGATCGAGGACCCGATCGAGTTCGTGCACGAGAACAAGAAGTGCGTCATCACCCAGCGCCAGGTGGGCGTCCACACCGACAGCTTCAAGGCGGCGCTGCGCGCGGCGCTGCGGGAGGACCCGGACATCGTGCTCGTGGGCGAGCTGCGCGACCTCGAGACCGTCGCCATCGCGATCGAGACCGCCGAGACGGGCCATCTCGTCTTCGGCACGCTGCACACCACCACGGCGTCGTCGACCGTCGAGCGGGTGGTCGACCAATTCCCCGGCGACCGGCAGGCACAGATCCGGGTGATGTTGTCCGAGTCGTTGAAGGGCGTGGTCTCGCAGATGCTGTGCAAGCGGATCAGCGGCGGCCGCGTGGCGGCCCGGGAGATCCTGCTCGCGACGCCCGCCATCTCGAACCTGATTCGCGAGGGCAAGACCTTCCAGATCCCCTCGATCATCCAGACCTCGAAGCAGCTCGGCATGATCACGCTCAACGACGCGCTGCTCGATCTGGTCGAGAAGAAGGAGATCAGCCCCGACGAAGCCTACCTGAAGTCGGTCGAGAAGTCGGGGCTCAGCGCGTCGCTGAAGGCCAAAGGATTCAAGGTCACTATCACGGGGTAGTGGAGACGGGCGGTGAAGAAGGGTGTGGGGGGGCGAGAGCCACCGGTCGGATTTGAACCGACGACCCCTCGATTACGAATCGAGAGCTCTACCCCTGAGCTACGGTGGCGGTAGGCCCCTAAGTTAGCGGCGTGCTGCTCGATACGGTACTCCATCCACCCCGAAGCAAAGCGGCGGGATTCATTAACCGTTCAATCCTCGGCGGCGCCACAGGTAATACAGCACGGGGATCACTACAAGGGTCAGCACGGTCGACGTCACCATCCCACCCACCATCGGCGCAGCGATCCGCTTCATCACGCTCGCTCCCGATCCGTGGCTCCACAACGCCGGCACGAGCCCGAGCATGATCGCGAGCACCGTCATGAGCTTCGGCCGTACCCGGTTCACGGCCCCGTGCTCGATCGCCGCCACGAGCTCGCCGAGCGTCGGTCGCGGTCGGGCCTTCGTTGCATCCTGCCACGCGTGATCGAGGTAGATGAGCATCACGACGCCGGTCTCCGCCGCTACGCCAGCAAGCGCGATAAATCCCACCGCGACCGCGATCGACAGGTTGTAGTCGAGCAGCCACATGATCCACACCCCGCCGACCAGAGCGAACGGCAGGGACATCATCACGATCGCCGTCTCGGCTACGGTACCAAACGTGAGATACAGGAGCAGCGCGATGATCCCGAGCGTGAGCGGGACGACGACTTGGAGCCGCGCCTTCACCCGCTGAATCGCCTCATACTGACCGCTCCAGCGCAGCCAGTAGCCGGTGGGGAGCTTCACTTCGCGCGCCACGACGGCCCGCGCGTCGCGCACATAGCTCCCCACGTCCCGCCCCCGCACGTCGATCGACACCTGATCGTAGAGGTAGCCGCCCTCGCTCCGGATCATCGGGGGGCCCGGGCTGAACTGAATGTCCGCCACCTGCCCGAGCGGCACCTGCGGGCCGTCACTGCTGCCGACCAGCAGCCGGCTGATCGTGGTGGGGCCATCCCGGAAGTCACGGGCATAGCGCACCTGCACGGGATAGCGCTCCCGGCCCTCCACCGTGGTCGTGATCTCCTCCCCACCGAGCGCCAGGCTGATCACCTCCTGCGCGTCGCCGGTGGTGAGTCCATAGCGGGCGAGGGCGTCCGCATCCGGCCGGATATCCAGGTAGCGCCCCCCAAACGACCGCTCGGCGAACACCGACGCCGTCCCCGGGAGGGGCGCGATCACGCGCTCGATGTCCTGACCGATCCGCTGGATCGTCTGGAGGTCGGGGCCGAAGATTTTGACCGCGAGGGTCGTGCGCACGCCGGTCGAGAGCATGTCCGTGCGGTTCTTGATCGGCATCGTCCACGTGTTGACGGCGCCTGTGAGACGCAGCCGTTGATCCATTTCGGCGATCAGGCGATCCTGGGTCATCCCCCGCCGCCACTCCGACACCGGCTTCAGGTTCACGACGGTCTCGACCATCGACATCGGCGCCCAGTCGGTGGCCGTATTCGCCCGGCCCGCCTTGCCCCACACGCTCTCGACCTCAGGGAAGGTCATCAGGATGGAGTCCTCCACGTGGAGCAGCCGTCGCTGTGTGGTGAGGGAGAGGGCGGGCAGCGTGTTGGGCATGTACATCAGCGACCCCTCGTTCAGCGGCGGCATGAACTCGCTGCCGAGTCGCGAGAGGGGCATGAGCGTTAACGCGATGACTGCCGCCGCGCCGCCCAGCACCAGCCAGCGGGCGCGCAGCGCCCATTGGAGCACCGGCCGATAGAGTCGGATCGCCCAGCGGTTGAGCGGGTTCTCCGCCTCCGCACGGATCCTTCCCTTCACGAACCAGCCCATGAGCGCGGGCACGAGCGTCACCGAGAGCAGCGCTGCTGCCGCCATGGCGAAGGTCTTGGTGAGCGCGAGCGGCCGAAACAGCCGCCCTTCCTGGTCCTCCAGCGTGAATACCGGCAGGAACGAGAGCGTGATAATCAGCAGGGACATGAATAGTGCCGGGCCGACCTCGCGAGCCGCGGCGAACACGCGCTCCCAGTGCGGCCGCTCCGGCTCGCGCTCGATATGCTTGTGGAGATTCTCCAGCATCACGATTGCGGCGTCGATCATGGCGCCGATCGCGATGGCGATCCCGCCGAGACTCATGATATTGCCGTTGATGCCGAGCCAGCGGGTAACCGCGAGCGACACCAGAATGCCGAGCGGCAGTGTGGCGATCGCCACGAGGGCACTGCGCGCGTGCAGCAGGAACACCGCGCAGACGAGCGCGACAATGACCGACTCCTCGAGCAGCGTGCGCCACAGTGTGTTGATGGACCCGTGGATCAAGTCCGAGCGGTCGTACGTCGGCACGATCCGGACGCCGGCCGGCAGCGCGGGCGCGATCTCGGCGATCCGCTGCTTGACGCCGTCGATCACGCGCAACGCGTTCTCACCATAGCGCATGACCACGACCCCACCCACGGCCTCCCCTCTGCCATCCCGCTCAGCGATCCCGAGGCGCAGGTCGGGCCCGATCGTCACCCGGGCCACGTCGCCGACCCGCACCGGGCGCCCATCCTTCCCGACGCCGACCGCGACCTTCCCGATGTCCCCGACTCCACGGAGGTAGCCGAGTCCGCGGATCGCGTAGTCCGAGCCCGCGACTTCTACCGTGCGCGCCCCCACGTCCTGGTTGGCCCCGCGCACGGCGTTGATGACCTGTCGCGCGGTGGCCCCGTACGCCAGCAGTCGCGCGGGGTCGAGCAGCACCTGGTACTGGCGGACGTAGCCGCCCAGACTCGCGACCTCAGCGACGCCCGGAACCGACTGTAGCGCGTATCGCACCTGGAAGTCCTGAATCGTGCGGAGCCGGTCGGGCGAGTAGCCGGGACCCTCGACGGCGTACTGATAGACCCAGCCCACGCCGGTGGCGTCGGGCCCCAGTCGGGTCTTGGCACCCGCAGGGAGCCGGCTCTGAATCGCGTTCAGGTACTCGAGGACGCGTGAGCGCGCCCAGTAGAGATCGGTCCCGTCCTGGAAGATTACGTAGACGAAGGACGAGCTGAACATCGACTGCCCGCGCACGACTTTCACCTTGGGGACCGCAAGGAACGTGGTGAGTAACGGATAGGTCACCTGGTCCTCGACGACCTGGGGCGCCTGGCCCGGGTAGTCGGTGTAGACGATCACTTGGGTATCCGAGAGATCCGGGATCGCATCCACCGGCATCGTGCGGAGCAAGAACACGCCGGCCACGAGCACGAAGATGGCGCCGAGCACCACTAGTTCACGGCGCTTGATGGACCAGGCGATGAGCTTCTCGATCATGGCCGGCGCGCCCCTTCCTTGGCGGGCATTTGCATCCCGCCCATGTTCAGGCCCATCCCCATCTGGAGCATGAGTCCCTGAATCGCGGCCGCGAGGTTCGACTCGGAGTCGAGCAGGAACGTCGCCGAGGCCACGACTTCGTCGCCCGGCCGCAATCCTTCGACGATCTCGACGAGTGAGTCGCCCCGGAGCCCCACACGAACCTGCCGGGGCACGAACCGGCCGTCGCCGCGGTTCACGAAGACGAGGTCCTTCGTCCCGGTGGGCAGCACCGCCTCGAGCGGCACGCTCACACGCCGCCGGCCCGCGGTCGCGAGCGCTGCCGTCGCGTACATTCCCGGGCGCATGGCGCCGTCGCCGTTCCCCACGGCCACGCGGGCCGTCAGCGTGCGGGTCTTCTGGTCGAGCTGCGGGTAGATGAACGTCACGCTTCCCCGAAACGTCCGTCCGGGGAGCGCGTCCACGGTGATCGCGGCCGGGGTGCCGACGCGAACGGCTGCGGCGTCCTGCTCGAAGATCGCGACGTCCACCCATAGCACTCGGGCGTCGGCGATCTGGAACAGGTTGTCCCCGGCCTTCACCGCCTGGCCTTCGATGACCATCTTCTCCGTGACTTCACCGTTCCGCGGGGCGCGCAGCAACAGTGTGCGCGTCACTGCACCGCGGGTTTCCAGACTGTCGATCTGATCAGCCGGGATGTCCCACAGCGCGAGCCGGCGCCGAGCGCTCGCGGCAAGCGTGTCGTCCTTCAGCCGCCGCGCCAGGAGGTATTCCTCCTGAGCACTCACCAGATCGGGAGAGTAGAGTGCCAGCAGCTGGTCGCCCCGCTCGACACGCTTGCCGACGTAGTCCGCATACAGGCGCTCCACCCAGCCACCGACCCGAGCGTTGACGTACACGAGGTTGGGTTCGGCGTACTTCAGTATTCCGACTGCCCGCACCGAGGATCGTACCGGGCGCTCGGCAGCTCGAGCAAATGTGATGCCCAGCCTCCCGGCTTCGGCCCGATCCAGCGGGACCCCCGACGTGTCGGCGCGAGCAGCTGGCATTCCAGGCATGCCTGGCATCCCCTGCATGTCCGGAGCAGGAGCCTTCTTGCATCCCGTCAGCATCATGGCCGCGACGAGCAGCCCGGTAATGGTCTGTTTCACGGCTGCCCCTCCCCCGCGGTCAACTGCCGCAGCATGACAAGTTGAGCCTGGTACTCGGCCGCTATCGCGACCGCTTCCAGCTCGGCCCGGTATCGCGCGTCTTCGACCGACAACAGGGTCAGGAATTCGGCGCGACCGACCTGATAGCTCCGCAGCACGGATTCGACGGTCCCCCGCGCATTGGGCAGGACGCCGTCGAGGAGGAGGGCGAGACGCTGCTGTGACCCTTGGACTCGGGCAGCGGCTTCAGTGACTTCGCGACTGAGCTGGAGCTCCGCGTCGCGCAACCCAGCTGCGGCCCCAGTGGAATCCGCGCGCGCGGCATCCGCGAGCCGGTTCTGTTTGCGCCACGCCCACACGGGAAGCCGCAGGCCTACGAAGGCGGAGAAGAAGTCCGGAAAGTTGAAGTTGAACGCCCGAGGTCGGTATCCGTAGCGCAGCGTCAGGGTGAAGTCGGGCCGGGCGCCGAGGCGCTCGACCTGAATCGTGCGCGTGGCTGCGTCGACTGCCGCCCGGCGAGCGGCGAGCCGGGGATGGGTTGCGACGGCCAGGGCCACTAGGGAGTCGGTGGAAGGCGGTGGCACAACCCCGCCATGCAGCGCAGCCGCGTCGATCGGCGTGACTGGGACCGTGTCTCCGGGTGCCCGGTTCCGCAGTGCATTCACTGCGGCGAGCGCGGCGACCCGCTCGCTCTCCAATGCGAACTCTTCGGACCGCAGGCGATCGCGGGCCAGCTTTGCCTGGAGGGGATCGCTCTGAGGCGCCGCGCCTGTCGCATAGCGCATCGTGCTGAGCTGGACGGCGGCGTCGAGCAGCTCCCGCTGGTGCCGCAGCGTCTCCAGCGCCGTCACCGTGTAGCCGAGTCGGGAGTAGGCGACCGCCATCGCGGTCGTCACCTCACGGCGGACGGTGCCTTCTTCTGCATGGGCGCCGGCCGCAGCGGCCCGCATGACTCCTGAGCGAGCCGCGAGTGAGCCGGGCCATGGGATCTCCTGGCTCAGCTCGACGTCCGCCTCGGTGAAGTCACTTTGGTTGAATGCGAAGTGCGGCAGCAGCAGGTCCATCACGCCGACCGACAGCATTGGGTCGGGCAGCGTGCCGGCAGGGCGGATGCGGAGTGTCGCGGCTCGGACGGCCGCCTTCCGCTGCGCGACGGTCGGGTTGCGCGCGAGCGCTTCGGCGACCAACGACTGCAAACCCGAGTCGCCGGTGACGGACGCCAGCGAGCTCTGTCCGAGCGCAGGACTGGGGCCCGCCAGGGCGAGCGCGCTCACGGCTAGAATCAGATGTCGGAATTGCATACCTCTCCTCGCCAATCGGTTTCCGGCGGAACGCGCCGGAGCCCGCACCGTTGTGGGCGGCGCGTCAGGGACGCTACGCTTGGGAGAGGCTAGGCTTGGGGCGGCGGAGGCAGCGGTGGTTGCGGGTCGGCTGGAACGAACGTGGCAAGACTGAAAGAGACGATGTGAGACTCTCGAGTAGAGACGGAGATCCGTGCATTCAACGAGAGCAGGGCGTTTGCCGTGATCGCGCAGAAGGCTGAATTGGCGCACGGGGTAGCGTGGGTCGTTGCATCAACGGCTGGCCCAGACCGGTGGGACGCCATCTGTTGCTCGCAGTTCGCCGGCGTTCCTCGCTGGACCTGCTCACACAAGAGAGGTAGGCCAACCGGCAACATCTGGCCGCTCAGCAGCAACGTGGCAACTAGCCTGACGAGCGAGACTTTCATGCGCGCTCTCAATATACAACCTGGCCATGGCCGGAGTGCCAGCCCTTCCGGACAGCTCTGACGCCCCTCTTGACCCTATACCTAGGTACATGGTGTAACGTGAACACTGCCTCGCAGGGAGAAGGGCATGTCATTGTCGATCGGTCAGGTCGCCACGGCGGCCGACGTGAACATCCAGACGATCCGGTACTACGACCGGCGGGGCCTGTTTCCGACCCCGCGGCGCACGCCGGCCGGCTACCGCCACTACGCGGACGACGCGGTCGTGCGCCTCCGCTTCATCAAGCGCGCGCAGGAGCTAGGCTTCTCGCTGAATGAGATCCAGGGATTGCTCGGACTGCGGGTTCGGCACGCTGCTGCGTGCGACGCGGTCGAGCGGAAAACTAGAGAAAAGATTGAGCTCGTCCAGCAGAAGATCGCCCATCTCCGGCGAATGAAGCGCACGCTGGAGCGGCTGGCCGCGGCATGCGCGGCCCGACGGCCGACCGACGACTGCCCGATTCTGGAGGCACTGGAAGACCATGGCGACGTCGACCACTAAGACTGTCGTCGCAGCCACGGGCGGCATTGCCGCCGCCGTGGCGTCGGCACTCTGCTGCGCCGGGCCGCTCATCGCCGTCGCCCTCGGCCTGAGCGGCGCCGGCCTCGCCGCGACATTCGAGCCGTTGCGGCCGTACTTCGTGGTTGGTACCGGGCTCGCCCTCGGCTTCGGCTTTCTCGTGCTGCACCGTGAGGAGCGAAAGGCGTGCGAGCCTGGCACGATGTGCGCTTCGCCGGTCGCTCGCCGCCGGATGAAGTCGGCACTGTGGATCGCGACCATCATCGCGATCCTGCTGGTCACGTTTCCGTGGTGGTCGAAGTTTGTGCTTGGCTAGGAGCTGCGAAGGGTAGGTCACCGGATTGTCCCGAAGGAGGCTGAACATGTTGCCATCAGTGAAGGCTGGGTTGTTGCTCGCCGCTGGACTGAGCGGCACCGCGTTCCTCTGCCCGTTGTGCGGCGGCGGAATCCAGACGGCCGGCGCCCAGAACGCGCCGGTTGCGGCCCAAGCTCCGGACACCGCCACGGTGCGGCTGCACATCTCACGGATGACGTGCGGGAGCTGTCCCACGACGGCGCGCCTTGCCCTCAAGAAGCTGCCGGGGGTCTACGGTGCCACGGTCACGCTCGACGACAGCCTCGGCGTCGTACGCTACGACCCGCGCCAGGTCACCCCCGACCAGATCGCCGCCCATCTGATCCGGCTCACGGGCTTCGGGGCGACGGTCCAGGGCAAGTGAGCGTGCAACACGGCGAGTTCCACATCGCGATCGTGGGTGGCGGTTCGGCGGGATTCGCCGCCGCGATCAAGGGGGCCGAGCTGGGCGCTCGGGTCGCCTTCGTCGAGGCGGGCACGCTCGGTGGAACCTGCGTGAACGTGGGCTGCGTGCCGTCGAAGACCCTCATCCGTGCAGCCGAGGCGCAGCACCGCAGGGTCCATCACGGATTTCGGGGAGTCTCCACCAGCGATGGGCGGCCCGCCTGGCCGATGGTGCGCGCCGAGAAGGATGCACTCGTGGCCGAGCTGCGGCAGACGAAGTACTGGAACGTGCTGCGCGCCTACCCCTCCATCACCCTGTTCCAGGAGCGCGCCACTCTCGTGTCAGGACACCAGGTCCGCCTGACAAGCGGTCGCACGGTGACCCCCGGCAAGATCGTCGTCACCACCGGCGCCTCCCCTTGGGCGCCGCCGATCCCCGGGCTTGCCGAGGCCGGTTACCTGGACAACGCGACGGCGATGGCGCTGGAGCGCCTGCCGAAATCACTCGTCGTGATCGGAGCGAGTTCCGTCGGTCTGGAATTAGCGCAGCTGTTTGCCCGGCTCGGCGTGCGGGTCACGGTCCTCGAGGCGCTGCCCCGCGTCGTGCCGGCGGAGGACGCAGATATCGGCAACGCCCTGGGCGATTACCTGCGGTCGGAGGCTCTCGAGGTATGGACCGACATGCAGATTGACCGAGTGACACGGGGCCGCGACGGCTACGCGGTCCAGTTCCGTACCGGCCGCGAGACGCGCACCGCGCGCGCGGACCAGTTGCTCGTTGCCACGGGACGCCGGGCGAACACAGCCGGGTTCGGGCTTGAAGCGGTCGGCGTAACCCTCGGCAAGAAACAGGAGATCGTCGTCAACGAGTTCCTACAGACGACGAACGCCGACATCTACGCCGCGGGCGACGTGATCGGCGACCCGATGTTCGTTTACGTGGCGGCGTATGGCGGCGCCCTTGCGGCCGAGAACGCCCTGACCGAAAAGCAGCGCCGCTACGATCTATCTGCGCTCCCGAAGGTGACGTTCACCGATCCAGCCGCGGCTTCCGCCGGCCTCACGGAGGACCAGGCGCGCGCGCAGGGGATCGACGCGCTCGTGTCGAAGCTGTCGCTGGAGCACGTGTCGCGGGCGCTCGCGGCGCGGGACACGCGGGGATTCGTCAAGCTCGTCGCGGATGCCCGCACCAAGAAGATCATCGGCGCGCACATCCTCGCCGCCGAGGCCGGTGAGATGATCACGGAGCCGACGCTCGCGATCAAGCTCGGGCTGACGATTGAGGATCTCACCGCGACCTTCCACCCGTACTTGACGCTCTCGGAAGGGATCAAGCTCGCCGCGCAGGCGTTCATGAAGGACGTCGCGAAGCTGTCGTGCTGCGCGGCGTGAACGCTGCCCTTCCGCAGGCTACTCGCTGGCCGCCGTGCTGAATCGCAGTCTGTTCCCGTCGGGATCGACGACCGTCATCTCGCGCGCGTGCCACTCTGTGTCGCCCGGCGGCTCGGCGGGCTTGATGCCACGGCGGCCAATCTCGCGAAACAGCGCATCGACGTCGTCAACCACGAAATAGGCGGCGCCGCCGACCTGGCAGTCACCCGCGTGCTCGGTCAGGAAGAGCGACAACCCATCGCGAGTCAGCTGCGCAAACACGGGCAGACCGGGCTGGAATCGGTGCTCCCAATCCACGTTGAAACCGAGGCCATCGACGTAGAAAGCGCGCGTGCGCTTCCAGTTGGTCATGCGCAGTTGCGGGAAGACTCGTTGCCGCATCGACGGCCCCGGCATAGCGCCCAACTCATGGCGTAACGGACTCCTAACCTAGTCGAGCGCCTTTCGATACGGTACTCCGTGTAAGGGGGGGCAGACGTCGGCGTGATACGCTTCCTCCCGATGGCGCGCCATCGCAGCTACGTTTCCCCCATGCCGCCTGCGACGGTACAGACCGCCCAGGACCTGCGGCGCTTCAGCGAGCCTGGCAAGACTGCCGAGCTGGTGCGCGGGGTGTTGGTCGTGCGCGAGCCCCCCTTCACGAGCCACGGCAGCCGCGCCGCCCGGCTGACCGTGCGGATGGGAGCGTTTGTGGAGCGCGAAGGGCTCGGCGAGGTCTTCGCGCAGGATACCGGCTTCCAGATCGAGCGCGATCCCGACACCGTACGGGCGCCGGACCTCGCGTTCGTGGCCTCGGCCCGCCTCGGGCAGATTCCACAGGAGGGCTACGCCGAGGTGGCGCCGGACCTGGTCGTTGAGGTACTCTCGCCAAGCGACCGGCCCGGCGCGGTGCTGGAGAAGGTGGGCCAATGGCTGAGCGCCGGCACGCGCCTCGTCTGGGTGGTCGATCCGGCGCACCGCCACACGCGTGTCTATCGCGCCGACGGCTCGGTCTCGATCGTCGGGCCAGAGGGAGAATTGGACGGGGAGGACGTGCTTCCCGGCTTTCGCTGTCCGCTCGGTGAGATCTTGTAGCGACGGCGCGGTTCCCGCAGTCCCTTGACGGGACCCCCGAGCCGTTATGTCTGGTTCACGCCGGCGCCCGCCCGGGGCGGAGCGCGCAGCTGCACCGCATCACCCCCCGCTCCGCGTCAGTTGGGAACAGATGGTCGTACACGGCCACGGCCATGGGCACGAACGCGAGCGCGTTGTACAAGAGGTGCAGCTCCACCCGCGGGATCCAGAGCTGGACGATGCTGACCGGGACCGGCGACCCGAACAGACTCCAGCCGGCGATCACCTGCCCCTGGAGCAGCGCGTGCTCGAAGTGATGCCAGAACTGAATGACCAAAGCGGCCAGCCACCAGTGGCGCGAACGGCCCGAGAAGCCCGACAGCAAGATCCAGATCCCGGCCAGCATGATCGCGGCATAGCCGTAGTGCAGCACTTCGGCGTGCACCAGCCACGGGAACCACTGTCCCAACACGCCTCGCGCGTCGTGGACCCGCCAGGCGAGAAGGTGAGGGCGCGGAGCCAGGATGTGTCATGGAGGATCCACCAAGGCTGCCCAATTCGGGTGTCACCGCGAGGTCTCGGCCACTCCCTGAAACCACGACGGCCAGCGCTGGGCTGCGCTGGCCGTGTACGATTTACGAATCACGACCTCTACCACTGAGCGACGGCGACCGGATGCCCTGGCCCGGACTCGAACCGGGACGCCTCACGGCACTGCCCCCTCAAGACAGCGTGTCTACCAGTTCCACCACCAGGGCGGGAGCGGGAAAACTAGAACCCCGCCCACGCGTTATCAAGCTGCGCATCTGGCCGCGAGGGCAGCGCCGCGTACCTTTGAGCCATGGAGCTGTGGGTTGCCTTCGCGTTCGGAGCGCTGCTCGGCCTGTCCATCGGCGTCCTGGTCGGCCGGCATCGGGCTGCGGCGCACCACACCGGGCCCACGCTCCCGCCGCCCATTCCGAAGCCCCCGCCCCCGCCCGCGGTCCAGCATGTCGTGCTGGACGAGGGCTCGGCGAACGTCCTCAACGCGCTGAACAATCGACTGGCGGCGATCGGCGCCTTGGCGGACCTGCTGCACGGCAGCCAGCTCGACCCGGAACGGGCCCGCGCGCTGATGATGCTGCACGGCGAAGTGCGCCGCGCGGCCGAGATCACGCAGCATTTTCTCGAGCTGGCCCAGCACCCGATCGGGGCGGCCGAGCCGTCGGATGCCGCGATCGTGCTGAACGGGGTCCTGGCCGAGCGCGAGGGCACGCTCAAGGAGCTCGGAGTGAAGGTCGCGCGGACCATCCCACCCGATCTGTCGATGGTCGCTTGCCCGATGGCGCAGCTGACCGAGATGCTGATGAAGCTGCTCGACTTCGCCCTGCGACGGCTACGGGACCATGCGCCGCCCCGCGAGCTGCGGATCAGCATCACCGAGGCCGGGCCGTCGGTGATCATCTCGCTGTGGGACTCGGGCGCGCCCCTGTCGGTCGAGGCGGAGCAGCGTCTGGTCACGCCGTTCCGGTTCACGCAGAGCGCGGGGGGCGGAGAGATCGAGTTCGCCCTGGCGCGCGCCCTCGCGCAATCCGCGGGCGGCACACTGCGGCTGCGACCGCGCAGCAGCGAGGGCGCCGAAGTGGTCGTGACGCTCTCCAAGAGCGTGCTCACGCCGCTCGCCCGCGCGACGCCGTCCACGCCCGCACTCCCCAAGCTGCGCATCCTCGTCGTGGACGACGACGCCGTGAACCGGCAGGCGATGCGCCTGCTGCTTGAGCGCGAGGGACACGAGGTGGTGGCCGTGGAGAACGGGCTCGAGGCGATCGAGCGGCTGGGGCCGGCGAGCGACCGCTTCGACGCGGTCGTCACCGACCTGCAGATGCCGCGGCTCGGCGGCCGCGCGCTGTACGAGCAGCTCCAGGAGCAGCGGCCCCAGCTCTCGGAGCGGTTCGTGTTCGTGACCGGCGACCGGGCGCGCGACGAGACCCGCCGCTTCCTCGAAGAGTGCGGCCAGCCCTCGGTGATGAAGCCGTACGACTTCAACGATTTGATCGCGGCGATCGGGCAGGTGGCGGGGAAGAAGTGAGGCGGGACCGCAACAGGCCGCACACCGCCGCAAGCATGCTGTGCGAAGCATCTCGATGACCTCCACGAAACGTCCGGGACTGTAACGCCCGCAGGGGAACGCCAGACCGAGAGACGGGGTATCGCCCGGTTGGTGCGACCGCCGGTGCAGATCGTGTGATGAGAATCACCACGGTCGCCATCCGTGACTGCCGACGGACGTCCCGAGTCACAGCATTACCGTCGCTCGACAAGCGGCCCCGCCGCGGGCGTCGCGCGCCGGTTCTCCCAAGACAACCACCCAGCGGATTCGGTTCAGGCGGCGAACGCCACCTGGACGAACGGGCAGGTGACGCATGGCACTCTTCAATGGGACGGACGCGGGGTGGCGAGCCCCGGTCCCTCACGGGCAACGCTCCGCGGCGGGAAGGCCCAACCAGGCGATGGTGTACCTGGTGCTTTTGTCGGCCACACTGTTCTCCATCATGTACGCGCGCGCGATCCTCGGAGCCGCATCGCAGGCAGGGCTCAAGCCCATTGGTACCGAGCTTCTCACGTTCAAGGTTCTCGTGGAGGTCGTGGCGAGCTACTTCGGGATCGGTTTTGTGTTTGCCGCGATCGCCTATCTCTGGCACGAGCCCGCCGCAGCCGGCCGGAACACGCTTCGCCAATTTCCGCCCGTTGGTCTCGTCTATCTCTGTTGCGACGACCTGGACCAGGCCGCCTTCGCAAGCCTGGCGAAGCTACGCTACCGCGGCAAGCTGTATCTGATCGTTCACGACGACTCGACATCCGAGGCGACGCGCGCGGAAGTGGATGCGGCCGTGGAGCACGCTCGCGCCCGGCGCGACTGGGAAGTCGTGCTGCTCAGGCGGTCCAGCCGGGAGGGAGGCAAGCCCGGCGCCGCCAACTACGTGTTGCAACACACGGGCTCGCTGTACGAATACTTCCTGCTGTGCGACAACGACTCCACCGTGCTCGATCCCATGGCGATCGAGGCTGGGCTTCCGTATTTCGACGATCCCGCCGTCGCGATCGTCCAGTGTCGCAATAGCGCTGTTCCCGACCCGCAGGGGTGCCGGCTCAATCGCTGGCTGTCGCGCTCGATCGACGCCTTTCATTTGTTCTGACCACATGCGCGCGCTTCGGCTGGCAGCCGTTCGTCGGCCATAACGCGTTCTTGCGGACCGCGGCTGTCCGGAAGGTCGGCGGCTTGACGCCGGGCCTCTTTTCGGACGATCTCGATCTCACGATCCGGCTGAATCTCGAGGGCCAGAAGGTGATCTACGCACCCGAGATCCGGCTCGGCGAACGGCACCCGCCCAGCTACGACGCCTTCCGGCGGCGCAGCTACAGATGGGCGTACGGCTGCGTGCAGACGCTCCGGGCCCATGCGTGGCCGGTGCTGACGAGTAAGCGCCTGAGCGTGGCGGAGAAGTGGTTCTTCTTCCAGTTCGCCGCCTTCTACGTGGCCCAAACTGTCCTGCTCCTGTACCTGGGCGCGACGTGTCTGGTCGCGCCCTTCTTCCTGCAGACCATTCCGGTTGCCGCGACCACAGCGGTGTTTGCGGGGACCGTGATCATCCTGTCCATCTTTCTTCCCTTGCTGTCGTTCTTCGCCAAGGAGTCGGCTCGCCGGGGCTGGGCCGGAACCGTGCTCGCGTGCGGTTTGGTGTATGGCGCGACCGATTTCGCGTGTGCCGCCGGCGTGTGGGACTGTGTGTGGAACCGGAAGCGGCAATGGAAGCCGACCAACGCGCGATCCGAGGACCAACGGACCTGGCCGCTCTGGGCCGAGGCGTCGTTCGGCATGCTGCTGCTGTGCGTCCCGCTGCTGAAGGGCGCGTCGCTGCTGTATCTCCCGTGCTTCTACCTGTGGGGGGGGAAATTCCTGTTTGCTCCGGCGCTCGCGCTCCTCTATGACGACCGGCGGACGCCCGTCCCGCGCGCGACTCCCTCGTTCCAGTTGGCGCAAACCGGCGCGCTCGTGCTCCTCCTCTCGATCCTGGTACCGGCCGCCCTTTTGCACTCCCGCGCGCAGACACCCACGAGGCGCGGAGTCGAGATCCGGGGCAAGCAGATCTACGTGGACGGCCGTCCGTTCTCGGTGAAGGGCGTGCACTATGGCCCCTGGAGATCAGGAACCGGGCCCGGTGGCGGCTATCCCTACCCCGGGCCGGAGCAGATCGATTCGGACCTCACGCTGATTCGTGAGCTGCGCGCCAACACGATCCTGGTCGTCGATCCACCCGGCTATGTGTTGGACCTGGCCGAGCGGCACGGCTTGAAGGTGCTGTGCGGCTTCACCCTGGACTGGTGGAGTCTCGGCGCTCCTGGATACGCCTCCGCGCGCGAACGCGTGCTCGAGCGCGTCCGCGAACACCGTGACAAGCCCGCCCTCCTGGGCTGGGTTCTGGGAAACGAGATCCCCGCCGTCGCACTGGAGAAACGTGGGGAGGACTCCCTCCGGAATGGACTGCTCGACCTGTACCATGCCGTCAAGGAGATCGACGCCCGGCACCCCGTCACCCATTCCAACTGGCCCATCACGAAGAACCTGGACCTGCGCTTTCTCGACATCGCGAGCTTCAACGTCTATCCCCTGTGGCCTCCGGAGGTCGTGGCGGCTGGGTTCGGCCCCTACATCGAACGGACGCTGCAGCCGATCGCGGGGGACAAGCCGCTGCTCATCACGGAATTCGGAGCGAACACGCTCGAAGCGGGAGACGCCGGGCAGGCGAGATGGTTGCGAGAATCCTGGCGAGGGCTCGTCCAGGCCGGGGCCGCGGGTGGCGTGGTGTTCGAATTCGCGGATGAATGGTGGAAGAACTACGACAACCCGAGGCGCGCCGGCAACTGGTGGGACCGGGTCCCCGATCCCCAGGACGAAAAACGGCACGACCTCGATCCCGAAGAGTACTACGGCGTGATGACGGCGGAGCGGCACGCGAGGCCGGCCGCCGCCGCCGTGAAAGAGATGTTCTCCGCGGGCACGAAGGAGGCATCGATACCGGCAGTCGTCACCGCCTTCCTGATCGCGCTGGCGGTGGTCACCTGGCGGTGGGGGGTAGGGCGTTCCCGGCGCACGCCGCTCGGGTAAA
>DASPXO010000119.1:0-9389 GCA_035637235.1 Gemmatimonadales bacterium
CGAATCCGGGGACGGCATCCAGACCCTCAAGGCCGGCGTCATGGAGATCGCCGACCTGTACGTGATCAACAAGAGCGACCGTCCGGGGGCTGACAAGTTGCGCCAGGAAGTCGAGGTGATGCTCGGGATCCGGCGGGGGAACGCGTTCCGGCACGTGGCCCCGCACCACGCCCCCCGCCTGGCGGACCGGCGGACCGGCGGACCGGCGGACGGAAAGGCTTCCACTGACCGCCCGTCCGCCCGTCCGCCTGACCGCCCGGAGTGGGAGCCTCCCGTGATTGCAACCGTCGCATCGCGGGGCGAGGGGGTGGCGGAGCTCGCGGACGCGCTCGATCGGCATCACGTGTACCTCCAGCAGAGCGGCCAATTCGCCGCGCGGCGCCGCGAGCGGCTCGCGCAGCGGACTCGCGCGGTGCTCGAGCGGGCCGTGCGGCAGTGGATCGCCGAGTCCACGCAGGCCGAGGCGCTCCTGGCGAGGAGCCTCGACGAGATCGCCGCCGGCCGCAGGAGCCCGTACGACGTCGCGGCGGAGATGCTGGACCAGGTGCGGGCCGAGCGGGGGGCGCCCCGGTGAGCGGCAGCGACAGGCAGCCGGTGTACGCCCCGGCCGACCTGGCCGGGTTCGATCCTGACCGGCAGCTCGGTCTCCCCGGGGCGTATCCGTTCACCCGGGGCGTGCACCCGACGATGTACCGCGGCCGGCTGTGGACGATGCGCCAGTTCGCCGGCTTCGGCACGGCAGAAGACACGAACCGGCGCTACAAGTTTCTGCTCGAGCACGGCCAGACGGGGCTCTCGGTCGCGTTCGATTTTCCCACGCTGATGGGCTACGACTCCGACCACCCGCGCGCGGAGGGCGAGGTGGGGAAGTGCGGCGTGGCGATCTCCTCGCTCGCGGACATGGAAGAGCTGTTCAGCGGGATTCCCCTGGACCGGGTCTCGACGTCGATGACCATCAACGGGCCCGCCGCGATGCTGTTGTGCTTCTACGTGGCTGCGGCGGAGCGGCAGGGGGTGGCCTCCACCAGGCTGCGTGGCACCGTCCAGAACGACATCCTCAAGGAGTACATGGCGCAACACGCCTGGGTCTATCCGGTCGAGCCCGCGCTCAAGATCATCGTGGACATGTTCGAGTGGTGCGCCGCCCATGCGCCGCATTGGAACTCGATCTCGATCTCGGGCTACCACATCCGCGAAGCGGGCGCGACGGCGGCGCAGGAGCTCGCCTTCACGCTCGCGAACGGGTTTACGTACGTCGAGCGCGGCATCGCCCGGGGACTCGACGTGGACGCGTTCGCGCCGCGGCTCTCCTTCTTCTGGGACGTCCACAACGACTTCTTCGAGGAGATCGCGAAGCTGCGCGCGGCGCGGCGCATCTGGGCGCGCCACATGCGCGAGCGCTACCGGGCCCGGAACCCGCGCTCCTGGACGATGCGGTTCCACTGCCAGACGGCGGGCGTGACGCTCACCGCCCAGCAGCCGATGAACAACGTGGTGCGGGTCGCCTACCAGGCGCTCGCCGCCGTGCTGGGCGGGACGCAGTCGCTGCACACGAACTCGCTGGACGAGACGCTCGCCCTGCCGACGGAGGAGGCGGCCCGACTCGCGCTGCGGACCCAGCAGATCATCGCCCACGAGACGGGCGCGGCCGAGGTGATCGATCCGCTGGGTGGGTCGTACTATCTGGAGACGCTCACCGACCGGCTCGAGCGCGAGGCGGAGGCGATGTTCGCCGAGATCCAGTCGATCGGCGGGGTGGTGCAGGGCATCGAGAGCGGCTGGTTCCAGCGCCAGATCGCGCGCTCGGCCGCGCAGTACCAGCGCGAGGTCGAGTCGGGGCAACGCATCATCGTCGGCGTGAGCGACTTCGTCAGTGAGGACGATCATCCGGTCGAGATCATGAAGGTCTCGAACGACGCCGAGGAGAATCAACGGCGCCGGCTGGCGCGGCTCCGGGCCGAGCGCGACAACCCGCTCGCGCAGCAGCGTCTCGAGGCCCTGCGGCAGGCCGCGCTCCAGGAGCGCAACGTCATCGGACCGATGCTCGACTGCGCCCGAGCCTACTGCACCCTGCACGAGATCCGGCACGCGCTCGAGAGCGTCTACGGCGCCTACCGGGAGCCGGTGTTCTTCTGAGCGAGATGACGGCACCCCCGCTGGTTCCCACCGACAACCCGGTGCGCGACGTGGTCCGCCGGCTCGCCGCCATCGAGCCCGGACCCTACCGGGTGGTCTCGTGCTATTTGAAGCTCGAGCCGCGCGACAAGACCCGCGGGAAGTACCTCATCAAGGTGAAGAACCGCATCCGTGACGTGCTGGCAGCCGTCGAGCAGCGGGAGCCGGAGCGCGCGGTGCGCGACCAGGTGGCGGCCGACCTCGAGCGGGTGCGGCGCTATTTCGACGAGCCGGGGCGGCTGCCGCCGGCGCGCGGCTGTGCGGTGTTCGCGTGTCAGGCGCTCGACCTGTTCGAGGCGATCCCGCTGCCGCACGTCCACCGGTCGCGCCTGGCGGCGGAGCCGACGCCGCTGATCCGCGAGCTGGTGGCGCTGGAGCAGGAGTTCGGAACCATCCTGGTCGCGGCGTGCGACCGCACGGGTGCGCGGTTCTTCGAGGTGACGGCGTTCGATGTCGCCGAGCTGCCCGGCCTCACCGCCGGGGCCACGCGGCCGGGGCGATTCCACGGCGAGCGGCAGGCGAGGAAGGGGAACATGCTGGCGGGCGGATACGGCGAGCACAACTACCACATGCGGATCCGCGAGGAAAAGCACCGGCACTACGCCCGCGTCGCCGACCACATCTACCACCTCCACACCCAGCGACCGCTGACGGGGCTCGTGGTGGCGGGCATCGGCGTGGACGCGGCCGCGCTCGTGCCCCACCTCCACACCTACCTCCACGACCTGGTGCTCGGCGTCGTGAAGCTCAACCCCAAGAAGGCGAGCCCCGCCGAGGTGCGTGAGGCCGCCCTGTTCCTGCGCGCCCAGCGGGAGATTGCCTGGGAGCAGGCGCACGCCGCGGCCCTGCACGACGGGCTGGGCACCGGCTGGGCGGTGAACGGCATCGCGGCGACGGTCAAGGCCCTGGGGAAGGGCCAGGTGCGCACCCTGCTCGCCGACGGCCACAACGACGATCCCCAGATCGACGACGCCGTAGAAGAGGCGCTGCGCCAGCGCGCGCAGGTGGACGTGCTGTACGACGACACGGCGCGGCACGCGGTGGACGGCCTGGCGGCGCTGCTGCGGTTCCGCCGCTGATGTCCGGCCTGAAGCGGCCGATCCGCATCCTCGTCGCCAAGCCCGGGCTCGACGGGCATGATCGCGGCGCCAAGGTCGTCGCCGCCGCGCTGCGGGACGCCGGCATGGAAGTGATCTACACCGGGCTGCATCAGACGCCGGAGATGATCGCCCAGGCGGCCATCCAGGAGGACGTGGACGTGGTGGGCCTGTCGATCCTCTCCGGAGCGCACCTCACGCTGTTTCCCCGCGTGAAACGGCTGCTCGACGAGGCCGGCCGCGACGACATCCTCGTGACCGGGGGCGGGATCATTCCGCCCGAGGACATGGACACGTTGCGAGAGCGGGGGATCGGGAAGCTGTTCGGCCCGGGGACTAAGACCTCCGCCCTCGTCCAGTACATCCAGGAGTGGGCTGCGCAGCATGTGGTCGCCTAGCCCATTCCGCTCTCCGCACTCCGCCCTCCGCCTCCGCCCGTGAGCCGCCTCAAGACGCTCACGGCGGAGTACCGCCAGCTCCGCGCCCGGCTCGAGCAGGGGGGCGGCCAGGAGAAAATCCGCCGCCAGCACGAGCAGGGAAAGCTCACCGCGCGCGAGCGCGTGGCCGGACTGCTCGACAAGGGGGCCGAGTGGTTCGAAGTCGGCTTGCTCGTCGCCTACGACCAGTACGACGGCCAGGCGCCCGCGGCCGGCGTCGTCACGGGGCTCGGCCGGATCGCCGGGCGGCCGGTCGTCGTGGTCGCCAACGATGCCACGGTGAAGGCCGGCTCCTGGTGGCCGGAGACGATCAAGAAGATCCTCCGCGCCCAGGAGATCGCGATGCGGCAGCGGATCCCGATCGTCTATCTCGTCGATTCGGCGGGCGTCAACCTCCCCTACCAGGGGGGCGTTTTCCCGGGGCAATACGGGGCGGCGCGGATCTTCTACTACAACTCGATCATGCGGCGCTACCTCAAGGTGCCGCAGATCGCCGCCGTGATGGGCCCCTGCATCGCCGGCGGGGCGTACTTGCCGGCGCTCTCGGACGTGATCTTCATGGTCCAGGAGACGTCCTTCATGGGCCTCGGCGGCCCGAACCTCGTGAAGGGCGCGACCGGGCAGACCGTGAACGCCGAGCTCCTGGGGGGCGCGACGACTCACACCGCGGTGAGCGCCGTGGCGCACTACCGGCCCAGGGACGACGAGGACTGCCTCGAGCACGTACGGGAGTATGTCGCCCGGCTGCCACGCACGCTGCGTCCGCCCGCGCCCGGCGGCAAGCCGAAACGGACCGCCGCGGAGCTGTACGATCTCCTCCCGGCCGACCACCGCATGAGCTACGACGTGCGCGCGGTGCTCGAGTGCCTGCTGGACGCGGGCAAGCTGGACGAGTTCCAGCCCGAGATCGCCCCGGAGATGCGGTGCGGCCACGGCGCGATCGCGGGGCGGCCGGTCGCCCTGATCGCGAACGCGCGCGGCCTCATCAAGGGGAAGAAGACGGGGGAAGCGCCCAAGATCGGGGGCATCGTCTACACCGAGAGCGCCGAGAAGGTGGCCTACTTCATCGAGAACGCCGACCGCGAGCGCCTCCCGCTGCTCTTCATCCAGGACGTCTCGGGCTTCATGGTCGGAACCGAGGCGGAGCACTCGGGGATCATTCGCGCGGGCGCCCGGTTCGTCGAGGCGATGGCCACGGCGACCGTGCCGAAGCTCGTCCTGACCGTGAACCATGCCTCCGGGGCGGGCTACTACGCGATGGCGGGGCAGGGCTTCGATCCGGATTTCATCCTCTCGTGGCCCACGGGGCGGATGGGGGTGATGGAAGCGGAGTCCGCGATCCAGGCCATCTACGGCAACGGCGCGGCCAAGCCCGAGAACGCCGCCGCGGTCGACGCGATGCGCGCCGACTACGAGCACCAGCTCGACGCCAGGTTCGCGGGCGCGCGCGGCTTCGTGGACGCCATCGTCCTCCCCGAGGAGACCCGCGATACCCTCGCGTTCCTGCTGGAGCTGACCGCCGAATACCCCGGCCCTCACATCGGCCCCTTCGTGCTGCCCTAGTCGCACATGAGATCACGCCTGCTCCCGTTTTGCTTCGTCGCGCTCGCCTCCTGCGGAGGCGCTGCGTCGCGCCCCACCGCCGGGCCCGAGCCCGTGGCAGCGCCGCCGGCTGGCGCCGTCCCAGCGCCGCCCTCCGCGCTGACGCCGCCCGACGCCACGGCGGAGCACACCCAGCCGGCGGTGCCGCCCCCCGTGGCGTTCATGGCAGGGTTGATGCCGCTCAAGAGCACCGGCGTGGACCAGTTCCGGCAACGCCATCCCACGTACGATGGGCGCGGCGTGCTCGTCGGTATCCTCGACACCGGCGTCGATCCCGGCGCGGACGGCCTGATCACGACCAGCGCCGGCGCGCCCAAGATCGTCGAGCTGCGGGACTTCTCGCGCGAGGGGTGGGTCGCCCTGTCCCCGGTCACCCCGTCGGGCGACGGCACCGTGTCGGTCGGCGGGCGGAAGCTCTCGGGGGCAGGGCGCATCGGCCGGCTCACCAGCGCCACCACGTGGTACGCGGGGCAGATCGCCGAGCTGCCGCTCGGCCGGGCGCCGGCCGCCGATCTGAACGGGGACGGCGACAACACCGACGCCTTCCCGGTGATCGTCGTAAAGGCGCCCGACGGCTGGGTCGCGTTCCTCGACTCGAACCTGAACGGCTCGTTCGAGGACGAGACGCCGCTCCACGACTACCGCCAGGGCCGCGAGACGATGGCCCTCGGCGCGAAGCCGATCACGCTCGCCGCCAACTTCCAGGAGGCGGGCCGGGTTCCCACGCTCGACTTCTTCTTCGACAATGGCGGCCACGGCACGCACGTCGCGGGGATCGCGACCGGCCACAACCTGTTCAACATCGCGGACTTCGACGGCGTGGCGCCGGGGGCTCAGGTCCTCGGCCTCAAGATCGCGAACAGCGCGCGCGGCGGGATCTCCGTCAGCGGCGCCATGCAGCGGGCCATGGAGTACGCCGCCCGCTACGCCGAGCAGCGGAACCTCCCGCTCGTGCTGAACCTGAGCTTCGGGGTCGGGAACGAGCTGGAGGGGCGAGCGGTGATCGACTCGATCGTCAACGCCTTCCTCGCCGCGCACCCCAACGTGGTCTTCACGATCAGCGCCGGGAACGACGGGCCGGGCCTCTCCACGCTGGGGTTCCCCGGCTCCGCGGATCTCGCGCTCACGGTCGGCGCGGTGTTCCCGGGTGCGTTCGCCCGGCCACCGCAGGCGGGGATGCCCCCCGCCCCCGATGTGCTCGGCTGGTGGAGCTCGCGCGGCGGCGAGCTCGCGAAACCCGACATCGTGGCCCCCGGCGTGGCGTTCTCCGCCGTGCCTGGGTGGGACACGGGCGAGGAGATCAAGGGCGGCACCAGCATGGCCGCCCCGCACGCGGCGGGCCTGGTCGCGTGCCTGATCTCCGCGATGCTGCAGGAGGGCCGGCGGGTGAGCGCCGCCGAGGTGACGCAGGCGCTCCGCGCGACCGCCAGGCGGTTCTCCGGCGAGACGGGGATCGACCAGGGCGCAGGCCTGCCCCGGCTCGAGAGCGCGTACCGGTGGCTGTTGAGCGGGCACCAGGGCTCGCACTATGTCGTGCGGACGCCGAGCGGCGGGTCGGCGGCGTTCCGGCGGGATGGCCTCGCGGGGCCGGACGACACGCTGCAGCTGTTCCGGGTGCGGCAGGTCGCCGGCCTCCGCGCCGCCCAGTTCCTGCTCAAGAGCGGTGTGCCGTGGCTCTCCGTCCCCGCCGTGCTTCCCGCGGGGGGGGCGGGGGCGGGCGAGACGGAGATTCCGGTCGTGTACGCGGCCGGCGCGCTCGCGAAGCGGGGCGTGTACAGCGGCACGGTGACAGCGTGGAACGCGACCGACACGCTCGCCGGACCGGTCTTCACGCTGCTGAACACGGTCGTCGTTCCCTACGACCTCGCGGCGCAGCCGCTGGACGACGAGCGGCGCGCGGTCGGCCCCGCCCGCGTGCAGCGCTATTTCCTGCGGGCGACCGAGCCGGGAGCGACGTTGGTCGCCACCGTGACGCTCGCCGACTCGGCCGAGCAGGGCGCGACCGTGCGGCTGTACGAGCCGAATGGCCGGCCGTTCCGCGACCTGGAAGAGGTGGCGATCGGGCGCGCCGACCCGGGCACGGCGACCTTCATGGTGCGCGCCGAGGACCTCGTGCCCGGCGTCTACGAGCTCGACGTGTTCGCACCCCCGCTTTCGGGGATCACGGTCACCGCACGCGCCCGGATTGCGTCCATCGCGCTGGCGGAGACCGAAGCCTCCAATCCCGGCACGGCGAGCGCCGGTGGGCGGCTGAGCACGACGCTCCTCGGCGCCGAGTGCGCGGTCGAGGTGAGGGGCCGCGGCGCGCCGGCGGAGAGCCTCGCCGTGCGAGTCCCCGCCTGGGCGGATCGGGCCGAGATCGACGTGCAGCTGCCGCGGGAGCAGTGGAACGACTTCACGGATTTCGGCGTCACGGAGTTCGACGCCGCCGGCCAGCAGGCCGCCCAAGGCGCGATGAACTACGCCTTCGGGCGGCAAACCTTCGGCGTGCCGGGCACCCTCAAGGGCGGGCCGCTCACGGTGGAGCTGTTCCCCGCATTCGCGCGGGACGGCGGCGCACACCCGTGGCGCGCCACCGTGCGCGTCCGCTTCCTGCTCCGCGCGGGTGATCCGTTCGGCGACCGATCCACCGTCACCGTCCTGCCGGGCGGCCGCGCGCCGCTGCCGCTCGGGAGGACGCCGGACCTCCCGATGCCCGACGGGTGCGCGCCGCTCGTCGAGCTGCGCGTGCGCCCACCGGGCACCGGGGGCGCGGACGCCGTCCGCCGCGTCGCGGTCAGCCCGTGAGTCGCAGCGCCTCGGTCCGCACCGTGCGCATCGCCGCGGGCCAGGGCTTCTGGGGCGACTGGCTCGAAGCGCCGCACCGCCAGGTCACGGGCGGCCCGATCGAGTACCTGATGATGGACTACCTCTCGGAGGTGACGATGTCCATCATGCAGAAGCAGAAGTCCCGCGACCCGGCTCTGGGCTACGCTAAGGACTTTATCCCCCTGATGGAGCGCATCCTCCCCACGCTGGTGGAGCGCCGGATCAAGGTGACGGCGAACGCCGGCGGCGTGAACCCGCAGGCCTGCGCCCGGGCGATCGCGGAGACGGCGCGCCGGCTGGGGCTGGGCGGCAAGGTGAAGATCGGCGTCGTCTCGGGCGACGACCTGCTGGGCCGGCTCGACGGCCTGCTGGCCCGCGGCCACGAGCTGCGCAACCTGGACACCGGACGCCCGCTCTCCGACGTGCGGGATCGCGTGCTCTCCGCGAACGCCTACCTCGGCGCCGGGCCGGTCCTGCAGGCCCTGGCCCAGGGCGCCGACATCGTGATCACGGGGCGCGTCACCGACACCGGGTTGACCCTGGCGCCGATGATGCACGCGTTCGGGTGGCCGCCCGACGACTGGGACCGGCTCGCCGCGGGCACCGTCGCGGGACACACCATCGAGTGCGGCGCCCAGTGCTCGGGGGGCAACTGCCTCGTGGATTGGGATCGCATCCCCGATCTCGCGAACGTCGGCTACCCCATCGTCGAGGCGCGTCCCGACGGGACGTTCGACATCACGAAGCATCCCCGCACCGGCGGGCGCATCACGGTGGCCGGCGTGACCGAGCAGCTGGTGTACGAGATGGGGAATCCCGCGGAGTACATCACCCCCGACTGCATCGCCGATTTCACGACGATCCGCCTCGAGCAGGCGGGAACAGACAGGGTTCGGGTCTCCGGCGTCAGGGGCAGGCCGGCCACCGACAAGCTCAAGGTGTCGGTGGCCTACTTCTACGGCTACAAAGCGGTGGGCACCCTCGTGTACGCCTGGCCCGATGCCTACCGCAAGGCGAAGGCCGCGGACCGGATCCTGCGGCAGCGGCTCGAGGACCTCGGGCTCGACTTCGGGGAGATGCTCACGGAATTCGTGGGTGCCGACGCCACCCACGGCCCGCTCGCGCTGCGGAGCACGCCGCCGGACGATCTCCCCGAGGTACAGCTCCGCATCGGCGTGCGCTCGCCCGACAAGGCGGCGGTGGAGCGCTTCACGCGCGAGATCGCGCCTCTCATTCTGAACGGGCCGCCGAGCGCGACGGGATTCGCGGG
>DASPXO010000120.1:0-37131 GCA_035637235.1 Gemmatimonadales bacterium
GTCGCCCGACGGGTAGTCGAACTCCCGCTGGCGGGTTCGGGCGAACACCCACGCGTCGGTCAGCTCCCCGAAATAGATCTCCGGGCGTGTGACCCGCAGCGACACGCTGGAAACGGGCGGCAGGTCCTTGATGAACAGGACCGGCAGTCCCTCCTCGGTCACCTGGTTCACCGGCCCGAGCGTGAGCCCCATCCCGTGAGTGAACGTGAGCCGCTCGTTGATGAAGGTCCGCGTCGGGAGCGACGCCGAGTTCAGCTCGCGCGGCGAGAGCAGCACCTGGCGGTACTGCCCGTCGATCCAGTAGCGGTCGTCGTCGACCGAGACGAAGTCGTAGTAGGTGCGGATCTCCTGTAGCTGGCCGAACGTCTGGAGCAGCGGGTCGCGGTCCCACAACCGGACGTTGTCGATGGTCGCTCGGTTGGCGCGGATGTCCCGCTCCGTGAGCCGCGCCTCGCCGGTCAGATCCCGGGTCGCGACGCTGTCCAACCCCCAGGCGCGCCGCGTCGCCGCGATGTGGTAGGCGAGCTGCGGGGTCTCCTTGACCAGCTCGTTCGGCGCCACGACGAGCTTCTGGACGATCGCCGGGTAGAGGCCGACGCTGAGCAGCGACACGCCAAAGTAGAGGCCGAGCGCGAGGAGCGTGTTGCGGGCCAGCCGCTGGCTCTGGGCTCCCCAGACGACCAGCGCGCCACCCGCCAGCGCCGCGAATCCGGCGAGCCGCAGGCCCGTGAGCTTGGCGTGGAGATCGGAGTAACTCGCCCCCGCCAGCGGGCCAGTAGTCGAGTACAACAGGCCCGGCAGCTGGACGAAGTACACGCGCAACGCCGCCAACAAGAACATCAAGGCGGCCAGCACCGCGAGATGCAACCGGGCGGACGGCTCCACCGTGACGCGCCGCTGGAATACGACGACGTCACGGCGCACCACGTACAGCAGGATCACCGCCGTCAGCGTGAGCAGCGTGACGGTCGTCAGGAGGCCGATCGCCCCCTCGAAGACCGGCACGACGAACACGTAGTAGCCGACGTCGCGGCCGAACACCGGATCCGTCACGCCGAACGCCGTGCGGTGCAGGAGCTGCAGCACGCTCAGCCAGCCACCCGCGGCACCCAGGCCCACGAGCAGCGCCAGACCGAGGGCGGCCGGCAGGGCGAGGCGGCGCAGCAGCCGCGTCACGTCCACCGCCGAAGCCCCCGCGTCGAATCGGACGACCAGCGGGTCCGGGACGAGGCCGCGCTGGGCGAGCCGCAGGTTGACATAGAGGAACGCGAACGCGACTACCCCGACCCCCAGGCCCAGCAGCGCCTGGGCCAGCAGTCGGGTCGCGAACACGCGCTCGTAGCCGAGGGAGCTGAACCATGGCCATTCTGCGGCAAGCCGCACCAGCGCCGGCACCAGCAGGAAGAAGACGAAGAGGAGGGCCAGCGCCACCACACCTAGGCGACGCGGGCGCCGTGACGCCGGGCGGAGTCGGACCGGGGCAGCCGTCATGGCGCCTAAGCTAACGTGACTTTGGCAACTTGACACCCGTTCGGGCGGAGACGCTATTTGCGATACGGCGCGGGTCGCGGGCTCGGAGGATGCCATGTTCAGCCGGGTGGTCCCATTATTACTGTGCGTCGCGCTCCTCCCGCATGTCACGGGTTGCAGCGGTTACAAGACCGAGAAGCTCGCACCCGCGAGCTTCGATCCCGCGAGAGGGACCCTCGTCGGGATCACCACGTCCGGAGGGCAGGAGATCCGCTTCGACGAGGCCGCGGAGGTCCGCCGCGACACCGTGTACGCGACGGTGCACGGGGCGCCCTTCGTGATCCCGGTGGGTGAGGTGCAGCGGGCGTGGGTCAGGGAGCCGGACGAGGGCCGAACGGCGGTGAGGAGTTTCGGGCTCCTCGCCGGCATGGTGATCGTGGCGCTCGGCGTCGGAGCGATACTGGGGGCGCTGTACTAGGACGGACCGCGAGACAGCCCGCTGACCCACGGCGCGTTGGAATTCGGCTAGCGCGACAAGGCAGCGATGTGCCTGCGCCAAAGCCCATCAAGGTTCGCTGGCGAGACGCTCAAAAGCTGTGCGGCGGTGCTCAACACGAGGCGGGGTTCGCTTCCCGCATTCGCGAGGCTACGAATCGCCGCGATTCCACCCGCATCGTACACCATCTGACAGAGCACCGCGAGGCCATCGTAACCCACGTCCAGCGTTCCTTCTCGCGGCGGCGGGTTGGTCATGATGCTCTCGAGCGTCAGATCACGATGCGCATCGAGATAGTGTTTGAGACCGGGGATGAGATCCTTGAAATCGAGACCGGCGGAGCCACCCGCCCAGGTCATCAACCCCTCCTGAACGAGCCCTGCGGTCTTGAGTTGCGCCAAAAATGACCAGAGGACGAGATGGGCCAGTTCGTGCCGATAGCCCTCGCCGTTGCTCGAGGAGCCGACGAAAACAAGCTGGTTGGGAACCTGCGACCTGCCCCCGACGGTGTCGGAACCAAGAGGAAAGAATTCAAGACCAGCTGCGCGTAGGGTCTCGCTGAGGTCATCGGTAAAGTAGTAACGGATGCCTGTCGGGGGGTGCACGTCAAAAGCGTGGGCGAGGGAGTCGACAAACGCAGCAGTGTTCTCGGCGCGGGAACGTGCCAAGGCCAGAGTCGGGGGAAACACGAACGTGATGCGGCCGATCGTCTCGTGATTCCATCGGCGCGTCATTCGCGGGAGGGCATTGGCAAGGACCCACTGCCCGCCTTCACGCGTCGCATACACGCGGTAGAGGGCCAACGGCTTCACGTCTTGAGAAGAATCGGCGACGCTGGCGACGAGCGTGCGGATCAGGTAAGTGCTGTCCAGGCCAATCGCAGGGGCAAGGTGTACGACGGTGAACTTCGTGAACCCTTGGTACACGTAAGGGCAGAGTAGATCGACAGAAGGCCACTGTTGTTGTTCCGAGCGAGACCAAGGGGCGTTCGGTCGCCCGCAATCTCGGCGAGCGGAGACATAGGCGCGCCAAAGCGCGAAGATCTCGTGGTTCACGACTCCGCTGGTATCGACCCCGAATCCGACACCAACGCGCACGGTCGGGTTTGGGAGCTGCGCCCGTATCGATCCCAAAGGAGCGAGTATGGCAGCGACGAGGACGGAGGCAGCGCGTGAGCGCTTCATTTCGAGAGAATAGTGGTGCCAGTACCAGCGTGGCCTAGGACATCTGCTTCTTCAGATGTTCGAAGCCCGATTCGCTGCTCAGAATCTGCTCGTCCAACCACTGATCGATGATGCTCTTCCGAAAGCGCCACTCCTTCCCGAGCTTCGCCGCGGGAATCCGCTTCTCCTGCGCCCACTTGTAGATGGTCTGCGGCGTGAGCCTGAGGTAGCGCGCCACCTCTTCGATGGTGAGAATCTCATTGTCGAGCAACGGCTCGCGCGGCGCGTGACCACCCCGTCTCATGGGCGCTCGCGCCGGGTCGTCGTGTCGGTGAGCGTGTCGGGCGGAGGGATCTCGAGACCGCGAAACCGAGGGAGGTCCCGCTTGCCTGGTGGAGCCGGCGGCTGACCGTCTCCCTGCATCAGCTGGTTCACGGCGTAGATGACCGCCGCGTAGAAATTGCCCTGGTACTTTCCGAACACGCGGAAGGGCTGATTGCGATCGCCGAGGAAGGGACGAAGGCTCCAGGCCAGCTGAATGCCCACGAAGGCGAACAACACTGCCCACGCCCGCATGATCGTGAGCGCCTTCCTCGGGTACACGCCGCGCGTGTCGCAGACCACACTGAGCCCTTCGTGCAGGGCGTACATGCCGAACAGTCCGGCAACGCTTGCCAGCGTGATGTTCAGCAGATGCTGAAAGTAGTAATTGGCGCCGGTAACGAGAAAGAACGCCGTGATCGGCACGAACGCTGCCAGCAGCACGGACGTCAGCGCGAGAGCGCCGAACACCAACACGACGACCTGCAGCAGGCGCAGGCGAGAGCCAACCAGCACCTGCACCACGAAGAACGCCGGAAAGCAGACCGCGAACGTGGCGAAGAACAGGAAGGGGAGCTTGACACCCGCGGACACGGCCTGCGCCGGACCAGAATAAGCGCCCGCGACCAGCCCGAAGAACGCGGAGAAGGCGACGACCGTACCGACCGCGTATCGGAGCTTGCTAAGGAGGGCGGCGCCGGCGACGACCTCCTCGAAGAACCGCTCGCGGTCGCTCAGCAGCGACGTCAGGAACTCCTGATAGCTGGCCATCGGCGGCCTCGGGACGGTGTCGTCCGGGCGTGCGACCATGGTTCGGGCCTCCCCCGATTTGAGGCCAAGCTATCATAATACTACTGTTATGTCAATTTTGATAATGTTTAACATTGTTTACTGGTGCATCTTAGCTCTGTGCGCGAGGATTGCCCTTTGACTTCACTCGTACCTCCGATTAACCTTCAGTGCTGGCACGCCCACGGCGTGCCGGCACCAGCAAGAGTCAAGGCGGGACTTGGCCGATGCGCCGGTCCCGCTTTCGTTTGTGCGAAGTCCCCCTCTCGACCTCGAGGCAGAGTGATGGCCAAGGAAGAAGCGATACAGATCGACGGCATCGTGGAGGCCGTGCTGCCCAATACCACCTTTCGCGTCCATTTGCCGAACGGGCACTACGTGCTCGCCACCATCGCGGGCAAGATGCGGCGCTTTCGCATCCGCGTGCTCGCCGGCGACCGGGTGACTCTCGCCGTGTCGCCATATGACCTCACCCGCGGGCGCATCACCTACCGGCACAAGTAAACGGGCCGCACGCATCCGCAGTAGGTTCCCTCTCCATGCGATGGCTCGCCGGGGGCGCCGGAGCCGTCCTGCTCGCGACTGTGTTGTGGGATGCGTTCGAGACGATCATCCTGCCGCGGCGCGTGAGCGGCCGGTTCCGGCTCACGAAGTTCTTCTACCGGGTCACCTGGTATCCGTGGCGCGCCGTCGCGCCGCTCCTGCCGCGGCGACCCCGCGACGCGTTCCTCGGCTTCTACGGCCCGCTGTCGCTGCTCCTGCTGCTCGCCCTGTGGGCGACCGGCATCGTCCTCGCGTTCGGCATGCTGCAATGGGCGGCCGGCTCGGCCCTCTCCATGTCGGAGGGCGGCCCCGGCTTCGGAGCCGACGTGTACCTCAGCGGGACGACGTTCTTCACACTCGGCCTGGGGGACGTCGTGCCCCGAACGGCCCTCGCGAAGACGCTCACCGTGATCGAGGCGGGGACGGGCTTCGCGTTTCTCGCGCTGGTGATCGGCTACTTCCCGGTCATCTATCAAGCCTTCTCCCGCCGAGAAGTGGCGATCGCGCTGCTCGATGCGCGCGCCGGCTCGCCGCCCACGGCGGGGGAGCTCTTGTCGCGATACCGCTGGGATGAGACTGGCGACGCGCTCGGCGCGTTGCTGCAGGAATGGGAGCGCTGGGCGGCCGACGTGCTCGAGAGCCACCTCTCCTATCCGCCGCTCGCGTACTTCCGGTCGCAGCATTACAACCAGTCGTGGCTCGGCGCGCTCACGACGATCCTCGACGCGAGCGCCCTCGTATCGGTGGGCCTCGAGGGCTGGTGCGTCCGGCAGGCGGCGCTGACGTTCGCGATGGCCCGGCACGCCGTCGTCGATCTCGCGCAGGTCTTCAACACGCCGCCGCGCGAGCCGCCAGAGCGGCTGACGGACGCGCAATTCGCGCGGCTACGGGCGCGGTTGGCCGAGGACGGCGTGCGGCTCCGCGACGAGGCGGGCGACGGCTCCGCGGCAACGCGGCTCGCGGAGCTGCGACGGATGTACGAGCCGTACGTCGCCGCGCTGGCGGGCTATCTCTCGGTGACGCTCCCGCCGTGGGTGCGGGAGGCGAGGCATCCCGACAACTGGCAGACGAGCGCGTGGGAACGGCCGGTCACGCTCCCCCATCCCGACCCGCCCCGCGTGGACGACGATCACTTCTGAGCTGCGCCGGACGTTCGTCAGTCGCGTTCCTGCGTGCGGATCGCCGCCGCCCCCGCCGCGTGGGCCTCCACGAACCAGAGCCACTTGTCGACGCCCCGCGAGATCTCCGTGCAGATGTCCGTCGCGTCGGCGTCCCCGAGCTCGTCCAGCTCGTCGATGGCGCGGCGGATGCGCTCGCCGAAGCTCGCCAGCGCGTTGGACAGCGCCCACACATGCTCCTCGCCGCTCGAGATGTTGAGCGGGTACTGGGGCAGCTCGGAGCGCTCGGCCACGGTCGCGCCGGTCCCCTCCGCGATCCCACCGAGCTGGACCACGCGCTCCGCGAGCAGATCCACGTACTCCTCCACCGCCTCGTTGACCTCGTCGAACAGCTTGTGCAGCGCGATGAACTGAGGACCCTTCACGTTCCAGTGCGCCTGTTTCGCCTGCAGCTGGAGGTCGATCGCGTCCGCCAGCCGCTGGTTCAGCAGGTCGATCACCTGGCCACGGGTGGGTTCGGGAAGGTCGTTGAGCGTCGGGTGCGCCGTGCCAGCCATAACACAACTCCGGTCTCGGGTGAATGGTGAATCAGGGTCGATTCTCAATCGGTTCCACAAGCGTCAGGAGCGCCCCGGTTGTTCCCGGGGGTCTTCTCTTCCCCTCCGGTCACGGCACCACCGGCAGCACCAGGTGCGACGGCAGCGACGCGGAGCAGTAGACGCGCTGCGTGGCCTTGACGAAATCGGCCGCCGTCGCCCCGTAAATGCTGGGCACGAACTTCTGCGGATTACGGTCGATCAGGGGAAACCAGGTCGATTGCACCTGGACCATCAGGCGGTGCCCCTTGAGAAAGACGTGGTCGCGGTCGCGCAGCGGGATCTTCCACTCGATGGGTGTGTTCGGCGCGAGCGGCCGCGGGTGCTCGTAGCTCGTGAGGTAGCGGCCGCGGCGCACCTCCATCGCGACCGGCAGCTCATAGCCGTTCACCGAGCGCCCGTACTCGCCCGGCCGGGGGCCGGCCTCCGGGTCCCACGCGTTCGCCTGCGCGTCCTCCGGGTACACGTCGATCAGCTTGACGACGACGTCGGCGTCGCTGCCGGAAGTGGAGGCGAACAGATCGGCCGCCACCTCGCCGGTGATCGTGAGGTCGTGCTCGAGTGGCGCGCTCACGAACGTCAGGACGTCCGGCCGCTGATCCACGAAGCGCTGGTCTGCCACTTCCCACGTACGCCAATCGCCCGCCGGGTAGGTCGGCGAGATGGGGCGCTGCCGGTACGGAACGGGGTTCGCCGGGTCCGAGACGTACTCGCGGTACCCGCTTCCCCGCTGCTCCGCTCGAGGGCGGTCGAAGGACAGCCTGCCGTCGGCGTGGAGATACAGGCTCGTGGGCTTGGCCTCCGTGGGCGGCCAGACGGCATAGCTCCGCCAGCGGTTCGCCCCCGACTGGAAGGTGGTCACCTGCCAGCTCGGCTTCTCGCCCCGGCCATGGAGGTAATAGCGGAAGAACGGCGCCTCGATCGTCTCGCGGAACTCACGCGCCGTCTCGTGGCCGCCGAGGGCGATCAGCCCGATGCTGTCCGCTTTGGGTGCCCGCCACTGGCCGTGATACCAGGGGCCCGCGACCATGAAGTTCGTGTGATCCGGGTCGTGCTCCGCGGCGTGGCGAAAGATCTGCCACGGCCCCCACGGATCCTCCTGATCCCAGAAGCCTGCGACGTTCAAGCTAGGGACCGTCGACGCGTGCAGCTGGCTGATCCACGCTTCCCGCTTCCAGAACCCGTCGTAGTCCGGGTGGGCGACGACCTCGTTCCAGTAGGGAATGGAGCCGTGGAGGTACCGGGTGTTGATGCCGGACAGGGGCCCCAGCGCGAGGTACCACGAATAGGTGTCGTACGTCTCGAACGCGAAGTGCGTGTTCTTGTACTTGTCCGCCTGCTCCAACACGGCGTACTCGAAGGCGTAGCTCTCGCGCAGCGCGCCGTACCGGTGGTCGTCGTCGTTCATCCATTGATCGACCGGGGCCGCCTGCTCGCTGATCGCCTTGAGTGCCGGGTGGGGGTGCAACAGCGCCAGCGCCGTCGTCAGCCCGTCGTACGAGACGCCGAACATGCCGACCCTGCCGGTGTTGTTCGGCACGTGCTGCACGAGCCATTCGATGCTGTCGTAGGCGTCGGTCGTCTCGTTCGTGGCGGTCGAGTCCGCGAGATCGACCTGCGAGGTCAGCTTGAAGACTCCTTCCGATTTGAACCGCCCCCGCAGGTTCTGGATCACGAGGATGTAGCCGTCCTGCGCCAGCTCCTTGATGCTCGGCGGCACCTGCGCGACGGGCCCGTCGGGTACGCCGTAGGGCGTGCGGCGGAACAGGATGGGCAGCGGCCCGGTCTTGTCGACCGGCGTCAGGACCACGGTTTGCAGGCGCGCGCCATCGCGCATCGGGATCATCACTTCCTGGAAGCTGAAGACGGGCGACGGCGGCTGCTGCGCCCGAGCGCTGGCCGCGAAGAGCAGCGTGGCCACGACCCAGAGACGGTGGCGCATTGGACCCTCCGAGGCGGGAAAGGCGAGCATCAAACGGTAGCGATGGGCGGCCTCAGGGTCAGACCTCCATGTCCTCCACAAAGCAGTACCGCCAGCGCGGCTTCACGTCGCGGATCTGATCAAGGTGCCGGCATATGGGAGGCATGATCTTCACCTCGCGACCTGACAAGGCCGTGACTGCCCCTCGTAGCGGGCGCGGAGCCGGTCCGAGGACGCCGCCGTCAGCCGCTGTCGCGGCGGACGCCGGCCTCGAGTCCTGTTCATCTCGATAAACTACGTGTAGTTCGTGACTCGCGCACGGTGACTGAACGCGCCTCACAACACCGTCGCGCATTCGGGAGTTCCGGCGCTGCCCAAGAGGGGGACCCCGCGTACAGGAGGTAGACGAAGTGAGAACGAAGTGAGAACATGGATTGCAGCGGTGGCCCTGGCGTGTGCCGCGGCTCTGTTGCCGCGGGTTGCGCGGGCCCAGGCTGGGAAGACGGTGACCGTGAAGATCACGTCGCCGAAGAACGGGGACACGCTGAGCGGGCCCGGTGAAGATCACGCTACAGGCGACCGGCGTGCGAATCGTCCCGGCGAGCGTCGAGCGGCCCGGCACGGGACACCATCACCTGTTCGTGGATCATGACCTGACATGGGTCAGTGACACGATCCCGAAAGGCGCACCGGGCATCATTCACCTCGGCAGGGGGCAGAGCGAGTGAGCGTGGCTCGATGTCCACACGAATGGCGCGCCGCTTCCGCCGCGGAACCGCAGCACACTCGGGGCGCCCGTCGCGTGCCCGCGCGTCCCGGAGATCGGGCTTGACGTTGACGCGCGCGCCCGGCGGCCACGGCGACGTGCTGCCGCAAATCGACAAGGACGGCGCCAATCGCGGGCGCGTGGGTTTGGCCAAGGAGGCGCCCGCGCGAGCGCGGGACACGGGGCGGTCAACGTGATCTTCGTTAACAACATCTGTCAAGTAGATCACCAATGTTGCTAAATGGCTGCCGCGTGGTTAACTTGTCATTGTCAAGGAACAAGGTTCGCCCTAGAAGGTTCGCCCTATTTCGCCCTAAAAGGTTCGCCCTATAAGGAGAATCCCGTGGACGTGTCGTTCGTCATCCGTCGCCGGCTGGACGAATTCGGGCTGGAGCAGCGAGATCTCGCCCAGGCAGCCCAGGTGACCGAGTCCTACATCTCCCAGTTGCTCACGGGGAAGCGAGCCCCCCCCGCGCCGAACCGCACCGACATCTACGACAAGATGGACAAGTTCTTGAAGCTGCCGAGCGGCGAGCTCGCGCGGCTGGCGGACCACCAGCGCAAGGAGCAACTGAAGCGAGAACTGGGAGACGGGGCCGCGCCATTGTTCGGAGACGTCCGCGCGTTGATCCTCCGCAAGTGCAAACCCGACACCGAGCGACCCGTACGCGCGGTGTTCGAAAAGCAGCCGTTCGGCGAACTCGAACGCCTGGTCACCCAGAAGCTGCTGGATGTGGTCAAGGGGCTGGTCCAACGAGAATTGGAGAACGCATCCTGGCTCCGGACCGTGGCGGAGGTCGGCGGCCGAAGCCATGAAGAGATGCGCGTGCTCGCGCTCGAGTTCCTCGACACGGACATCTTCCATGTGTCCGCCGAGAACTGCGTCTCGTTCTTGGACCCGCTGATTGCATCCTGGGACATCGACCTCGCCACGTTTGCGATGGAAGTCGTCTTGAACGACCGGCTGGTCTCTGGGAACGTGAAGAGATTCGCATTTGTCGAACTGGAATCCGCACAGGACTTCGTCGAGGAGCCCGGACTCAAGGAATTCCTTCGGGACCCGTCTCTCAGCGGCGCAGCGACCGCAGAGGAAGTCGAGTTTCTCACGCGGCTCACGTTCAAGGGCAAGCGACCGACCGCCCTCTACTATTACCGGGAACTACAGAACCTCAGAGACCCGCTCCATTTCGCATCCCGGAGGCCGGAGCATCGCGAGGAGTCCCATGACCATCGAGCGCGGTGACCTTCAGACTCGACTGCGCGTCCTCCTGGGACTGCGTGGCGCGGTCATGACGGACGAGGAGCTGTCCCGCATGGCGGATTGCTACCCATCATGCCGGGGGCACGAGAACTGGGGCGTGCGGCAGTACGTCCGGCAGGGCCAGGGGGGCGGGGGGCGGGAGCACTGGGACGTGCGGCACGACGTCCGGCTCACCGGGGTTGGCGCGCGCGAATACCGGGTGGTGCGCGGCGGCAGCATCCAAGATGTGTACCGCAGCGCCGAGTGGGAGCGCGCGACCGCCGTAGGCGCGGTGCTCAACGAGCTCGAGTCCGAGGAAAGGTCCCGCGAGGCCGCCGGAGTCGAGTAGTCCCACCCTTGCTGTGTGAAGTCCTTCACGAACGGAGTGCCGCTATGCGTGTCACGGGCAAGGACAAGTGAACCGGTCGCGGCTGAAACTGGGACGCTCCGGGATGGTGACGGACGGCGGTGCACCACGCTGTCGGGGATGCCAGCGGCCCCTCCAGTTCGGCACCGACCGGCATGGGCGGACCACGGAATCCTGCGTTTGCGGATACCAAGGGTACCTGGAGACGCGGCCTGGGCAGGTGGATCTGCGACGGGACGCGCCCGGGAGCGGGCACGCATCGGGGGAGTCAGCCGCCGTCCCTCCCAGCGCAACCGAGGCACATCTCACCACCTGGGGTGACGACGCAGCAAACGCGGGAAACCCGGAGTAGTCAAGGCTGGGCCGGAAGGCTTCGCGGCCTGATCGTGCGCCGGATCCCGTCACTTTCCCTGCGATCTCAGCAGCTCATCGACTTCCGCGTAGCCTGATGGAAACGCCACGCCGCCACGTGCCTCACTGCGTCGCTTCTCGCGCATGCGGCGATCAGTCGCGTTGTCGCGCCGCAGTGCCTGTATGGAGTGCTGTGTGATGCCAACGGGTCATGCGATTGGGGTCGGCGCCGTGCTCGAGCAGGAACTTGATGCCGCCGTAGTCGTGCCAGTCCCGCGCCGTTGTCGTGGGTCTCGGGCGAGTGATGTCGAGCGGAACGCAGGCGGCCTCGATGAAGGCCGCCCGGGGGTCGTCACTGTTGGTCACGTTGGTTGCTTCGCGGGTGCGAGCGGGCCCAGGGATCGCGGCGGCCCGATGCGGCGGGCCTCAATGTGCATGTGGTCTCGTTCCCACGTCTTGCCGCCATCCCTGGAGCGGTCTGCGGTCCAGGAAAAGCGATCCGGCCGGATGTCATAGTAGCGAATCCGCCAGATCGAAGGGTTTGGGCTCATCACGCCGAACTTTTGCTGGATGTGCATTTCCGCACCTACCTTGTGCGCGGTGCCAAGGTTCTGCAATCCCGTTCCCGCTTCCGCCGAGACCAGCTCCCACTGGTCGAGGACGGCATTGTACGAGCGCAGCGTCGACGACGCGTAGTACGTCTGGCCGCTGTCACCAACGACGCGATACTCATCGAGGATCTGTGCGCCTTCGGCGAGGCGCAGGGCGCTCCAGTATCCGCGGCCCGCCCCGAACTCGCGACTCACGGATGTGAACTCCCAATCGCCGAGCAGGTAGTCGAACTCCCGCTGATGCGCGTCGTAGGACGCCTTGATTTGTTCGGGGGTTCGCCGGCCGGTGGCCTGAGCGGACAGCGGTAGTGCGATGGCTACCAACGACGCGAGCAGGGTTCCGGCACACTGGGGGACGAGGGTGTGGTGCATGACGACCTCGCTGCTGGAAGGGGGAACAGCTCGTACTCCTGGGTTCCGCGACCCAACCTGCAGGACGCGACCCGCCCTGGCAACATCCCCGATCAGCGGCACCCAGCGGCGCGCACGGCCTGTGGTCACGCCGGGCGCCGCACCAGCAGCCACACGAACGCCACGAGCCCGATCGCGACGATGGCGTGCCGCACGCGCTGCGGGCCGACCCGCTGTGCCAGGCGGGAGCCGGTGTAGCCGCCCGCGATCCCGCCCGTCGCCATGGTGAGCGCCACCGGCCAGTTCACGATGTCGCCGGCCGCGAACATCGCCACGGCCACCCCGTTGATGCACATGCCGCCCCAGTTCTTGAGTCCGTTCATGCGGTGGATGTTCGTCAGCCCCATGAAGCCCAGCTCGGCAAGCATCAGGATGCCGATCCCGGCGCCGAAATAGCCGCCGTATACGGCCACGAGGAGCTGCGCCGCGAGGAAGGTCCAGCGAGGTCCCCCGGCCGGAGTCTCCGGGTGCGGGCGCATCCGCCGCATGACCGGCCCCTGGACGAGGAACAGCGCGGTCGCGCCGAGCAGGAGGAACGGCACGATGCGGGCGAAGGAGACCGGGGCGGTATGGAGCAGCAGCCAGGCGCCCAGCGCACCGCCGAGCAGGCTCGGCGCGGCGAAGGCAATCACCCAGCGGCGCGCGCCCGTGAGCTCGCCGCGGTAGCCCCACATGCTGCCGAGCGCGCCGGGCCACAGCGCCACGGTACTCGTCGCGTTGGCCACGAGCGGCGGCACGCCGAGCGCGACGATCACGGGGAACGTGAGCAGCGTGCCGCCGCCGGCGACGGAGTTCACGGCGCCGGCCGCCGCCGCGGCGGCGAGCGCGAGAACCAGGCGAGCGATCGTCATTCGAGTAGTGTAACAGCCCGGGCCCGTACGGGAACGACGGTCCGGCCGCCGCGACTCTCGGTCCATTCACGCCGCGCCGAGCACCTTGAGCAGCTGGACCTGTCCGGCATGATAGACCGCGTGACAGGTGATGCCGAGCACGAGGTCGAACCGCTCGCGCTCGGCTAGCGGAGACGGGATCCGGCCGGCGCCGATATCGGCGATGACCGCGGCGAGCCGGCGCTGCTCCTCCTCCACTACGGCTGCGATCTCGGGCCAGCCGAGGCGCTTCCCGTCGGACACTTCGAACCAATCGGCGCCCTCGAGCACGAACGACTCGGGGGTACTCCCGGTGAGCTGGCCGACCACCGAGCGGACGCACCAGGCGTGGTGCAGCGCGATCTCGGCGACGTTGTGGCGGCCGCGGGCTGGACGCCAGAAGGCAGCTTGAGGCGAGATGCCGGCCAAGGCAGCCTTCAAGTCGGGGCCGTGCCAGGCACCCGGTCCGTATCCTTCCTCGAGGATTCGCGCGCTGACGCTCGGATCCAGCCCTGAAGGAGTCGCGGTCTTGCCAGTGGTTGTCGTGCTCATGGTGCCCTCGTTGGTCTAGGTTTCGCCAGGGGTTGCGAGCTTGGCTCCGGCCTTCCGATGTTTGTGCACGTTACCGAGCAGGTGGGCTTCGCGTCTTGGGAAAAATTGCGGCTGACCTCGATCAGGCGTTGGCCCGGCGGGCGGCGAGCGGAGTCCCGGGTCGGACCGCCGGCAGACTCGTGGCGAGGGGCGACGGGTGGTCGGTGGAGGACGTCATCTGCACGCTCGGCCCGGCGGACCGCCCGTTCGAGGAGCGGCACGCGGAGGTGTCGATCGCGGTCGTCGTGGCCGGCAGCTTTCAGTATCGCTCGCCGCTCGGGCGCGACTTGATGACGCCCGGGTCGTTTCTGCTGGGTAACTCCGGCCAGTGTTTCGAATGCGGTCACGAGCACGCGGCGGGCGACCGCTGCGTCGCCTTCCGATATGCTCCCGACTATTTCGAACGTCTCGCCGCGGACGCGGGCGCACCGCGGGGCGAGCGGACCTTTCGATCGTCGCGGTTGCCGCCGGTGCGGGAGTTGTCTCCGCTGGTGGCTCGAGCGTCGACGGGGGTCGTGGCTCCCATGGCCGGATCGTGGGAGGAGCTCGCCATCCGGGTCGCGCACACGGCGATTGGTCTCGCGGGTGGCCTGCCGCATGACCGGGCCAGGGCGCCAGCGGGCGCCGTCACGAGGGTCACGAGAAGCGTGCGATCCATCGAGCGCGACCCTGGCGCTCGATGGACCCTAGATCGACTCGCCGCGGACGCACGCCTGAGTCCGTTCCACTATCTGCGGACGTTCCAGCACCTCACCGGCGTGACGCCGCATCAGTTCATCCTGCGGGCCCGGCTCCGGGAGGCCGCGACCCGGCTGACGCGGGAGAAGACGAAAGTCATCGACATCGCGTTCGCAGCAGGGTTCGGAGACATCTCCAACTTCAACCGGTCGTTCCGGGCAGAATTTGGAGTCGCTCCCGCAGCCTATCGGAGGCAAGTCGGCAAGGGAGATCCGGCGTGGAACCAACCGCACTGTCGCCGTTCGCCGCCTGGGAAAGCTTCTACGTAATCGTCGGCTCGTCGGCCGCGGCGCTGACGGGTCTGCAATTCGTCGTGATCGTCCTCAGTGCCGAGGCGCGCTCAGTGCGGGGCCCGGAGGTGAGCGCCTTCGGCACCCCGACGGTCGTGCACTTCTGCGCCGTGCTGCTCATCTCGGCGATCCTCAGTGCGCCCTGGCAAGCGGTCGCGGGTGCCCGACTCGCCCTCGGCACCTGCGGCGCGGCGGGAATCGCATACATGGTGATCATCATCAGGCGCGCTCGCCGGCAAATGGGCTACACGCCGGTGTTGGAGGACTGGCTCTGGCACGGCGCGTTTCCGCTCATTGCGTATCCGGCGCTGCTGGTGGCAGCGCTGGTCCTCCGGCGAGATCCCACGCGGTGCCTGTTCACCATTGCGGCGACGGCGCTGCTGCTCCTGTTCATCGGGATTCACAACGCGTGGGACGCCGTCACCTACATCGCCACGGGGGAACCGCAGCGACCGCACGGTCCTCGGCACCAGAAGTAGGGACGTCCTGCCTCCCTTCCCCTAGAGATAGCGGGCGACGGCCATCGCTCCGGCCGCGAAGACCAGGAGCACGGCCACCACGCGCCCTGCGGCGGCGCCGCGGGCGCGGACCCGCTGAATCTGGGCCGTGTGCGCCGCACGCTCCTGGTCGGTCTTGAGGGATCCCAGGGCGTCCGCAAGCGCCGCGGCCCGCACCATCGCCGGACGCATCAGCGCGATGCCCAGCACGAAGGCGATCAGCGAAGCCGCGCCGCCGAGCGCGAACGCCAAGCCGACGGGTGTGCTCAAGATCGCGATGGGCGCTCCGCCGGAGAAACGCGAGAAGAGCCACATCCCGGAGAAGAGCGTCGCCAGGGCGAGGATGGGCACCACGGTCATGACGCCGCGCCGCTGCAATGCGGCCATCACTTTCGCGCCGTCCGGGCCCGCGTCGCGCAGAGCCGGCGTGAGGAAGACGACGGTAAAGGCCATCATGCCCACCCACAGGGCGCCGGCCACGATGTGCACGAGGCGAAGCGCAACCATCAGCCAATTCATGGGGCAACCTCCGAGCTGGAATTGTCGCTGAGAAGGACCGGGCTCCTACCCGTTTCAGTCCAGCAGCTCGCGCCGCCGTCGCTCGAGAAACCGCCGCTCCGGCTCCTGCCGCGTGAGATCCAGAGCCCGTTCGTAGGCCGCGCGGGCCTCTGCGGTTCTCCCCAGCCGCCGGCACAGCTCGGCCCGCGCCGAGTGCGCCAGATGGTAGTCCGCGAGCTCGCCGCGCGCCAGGATAGCGTCGATGAGGGCCAGACCCGCCAGCGGGCCGTCGCGCATCGCCACCGCCGCGGCGCGGTTCAGCTCGACCACCGGCGACGGCTCCACCCGCGCCAGCACGTCGTACAGTCCGACGATCTGGGCCCAGTCCGTCGCGGCCGCGGTGGGCGCCTCCGCGTGCACCGCCGCGATCGCCGCCTGCAGCGTGTACGGGCCGAACCGGCGCGAGGCCAACGCCCGTTCCACCAACGCGCTCCCCTCGGCGATCTGATCCCGGTTCCACAGCGAGCGGTCCTGGTTGTCGAGCAGGACCAGCTCGCCCGCGGCCGTGGTACGCGTCGCGCGCCGCGATTCGTGCAGCAGCATCAGGGCGAGCAGCCCCATGGCCTCGGGCTCCCTCAACAAGGCGACGAGCAGGCGGCCCAGGCGGATCGCCTCGCCCGAGACACCGGGCCGCGTCAGCGACTCACCGGATGACGCCGAGTAGCCCTCGTTGAACACCAGGTAGATGACGCGGAGCACGGCGTCCAGCCGGTCGGGCAGGTCGGCCCGCGACGGCACCTCGTACGGGATGCGGGCGTCGCGGATCTTCGCCTTGGCGCGCACGATCCGCTGGGCCACCGTGGGCGCCGCGGTGAGGAAGGCGCGCGCGACCTCCTCCGTCGTGAGGCCGCAGACCTCGCGCAGCGTCAGCGCGATCTGGGCGTCCGGCGGCAGGGCGGGATGGCAGCAGGTGAAGATCAGCCGCAGCCGGTCGTCCTCGATGCCCTCTTGGTCCGGCTCGAACGCGTCGCTCGTGTCAGCATCGAGCTGCTCCGCGATCTTCGCGAGCGACGCATCGAATCGGGCACGGCGGCGCAGGGCGTCGATCGCCTTGAACCGACCGGCCGAAACCAGCCAGGCGCGGGGATTCGCGGGCACGCCATCCCGGGGCCAGCGCTCGACCGCGGCGGCGAACGCGTCGTGCAAAGCCTCCTCGGCGAGGTCGAAATCGCCGAGCAGGCGGATCAGCGTGGCCAGGACGCGGCGCGAGTCGGAGCGGTAGACGGCGTCCACCGTATCGCGCATCCGTTCGGCGCCGTCTTCGTTCATCCGGGCTTGCTGAAATCCACCACCGGCCGCACCTCGACGCTCCCCAGGCGCGCTCCCGGAATCTTCGCAGCCACCTGGATAGCGTCGTTCAGGTCCCTGCCGTTGATGAGGTAGAACCCGCCCAGCTGCTCCCTCGTCTCGGCGAAGGGCCCGTCGGTCGTCGACACCTTGCCGTTGCGGACCCGCACGGTCGTGGCCGCCCGAACGGGTTGCAGGGCCTCGGCGGCGAGGTACTGGCCGCTCTGCTTGAGGTCGTCGGTGAGGACGAAGTACTCGCCCACGATGGCCTGCAACTCGCTCTGAGGCACGGTGTCCAGCCTCTTTTCCTCGCGGTAGATCAGGCACAGGTATTTCATGGCCGGTCGAACTCCATGATCGGCCGCACCTCGACGCTCCCCAGGCGCGCCGACGGGATCCTCGAGGCCACCTGAAGGGCGTCGTTCAGGTCTCTCGCGTTGATGAGGTAGAACCCGCCCAGCTGCTCTTTCGTCTCGGCGAAGGGACCGTCGGTGGTGGACAGCTTGCCGTTCCGGACCCGCACGGTGGTGGCCGTCTGAACGGGTTGGAGGGCTTCCCCGCCGACGTGGTGGCCGCTCTTCTTGATCCCTTCGGTGAAGGCGAAGTACTCGCCCATGAACGCCTCCGACTCGCTCTTGGACAGGGCGGCGAGCTTCTTCTCTTCATCGTAGATCAGGCACAGGTACCTCATGGCTCCCTCCGAATGGTGGTGGAACGGCTGGGGACGCCAGATAGTCGCTCGGGGGGCCCAAAATCGACAACCAGCGCACCGACCCGGATGGCGGGCACCCCGACTCGCTCAAGACTCGGCACGCAACCCGATCGCCGCGCGCGCGAGCTGCAGTATCGCCGGGGCGACCTCTTCCAGACTGCGCTTGGGCCCCGCCAGCGTGTCGAACGTCTCGAAGCTGGTGAGCGTGTAGAGGATCTCCTCCAGCTGCGCCCGGTCCTCCGGAGCCGGCCGGCCGTGCCGCTGGGCGAGGCGGTCGATCAGGACCCGCGCGATCTCCCGCCGGCGGGCGTTGCGCGCCTCGAGCGCCTCACCCAGCTCCGGGTCCAGCACCCCGAGAGCACGCACGCGGCGGATGCCTGCCCTGCCCGCCTCCCAAAAGCGCGCGAACGCCAGGATGACGCCGGCCAGGGCGTCGCGGGGATCCGGGCGCTGGAATGCGGCGGCGAGGTGCTCCGGCAGTCGGCCGCTCATGGCGAAAGAATCGAACAGCGCCTCGAGGAGTCCCCGCCGTGATCCGAACTGGTGGTAGACCGTCATCCGGGCGACCCCGGCGCGGCGCGCCACGGCGTCGATGCTGAAGCGATCCGCGCCGCCCCGGCTCGCCAGCAGGTCGCGGGCCGCGCGCAGGAGCCGCCCGCGCGTCTGCTCGATGGCGGCCTTGCGCCGGCCGAGGCGGTAGGCGCGGGGGCTCATGGAACAATTGACATTGATTGTACGTACTGTCTATACAAATATAACACGGGGGCCCGTCCCCCGGAAATCCGCGATCCAACGCTCGGCAACCACGGAGGACCTCATGTCGCTGTATGCCATTGTCGTGTTCCTGCACATCGTCGGCGCCCTCGGGTTGTTCGCCGCGCTGGCCCTGGAGTGGGCCAGCATCCTCAGTCTTCGCCGCGCGACCATTGCGGACCATGCCCGGGAGTGGGCCAGGCTGCTGGCCTCGCTCCGGTTGGTGGGCGCGCCCGCCCTCCTCACCATCCTCGTCACCGGCATCTATATGATGGCGACCCGCTGGGGCGGCCAGGGATGGATCGGCGTCGGCTTCGGTGGACTGGTCCTGGTGGCCGTGCTCGGTGGGATCCTCACCGGGCGGCGCGCCGGACCCCTGCTCCGCGCCGTCGGCTCGGAAGACGGACCCATCTCGGCGGCACTGGGTGACCGGCTGCGCGATCCCATACTCATGGTCTCGCTGTACCTGCGGACTGCACTGGCCCTCGGCATCGTCTTCGTTATGTCGGTCAAGCCGGACACTGCCGGCGCGCTGACCGCCATGGGCGTGGCCCTGGTTCTCGGATTGGCGACGGGGTTTCCAACCTGGAGCCGCGGCCGCCGCGCGGCGCCGTTGGCGGCCCACCCCACGGGATCCTGAGGCGATGATCCGGCCCTTGCTGCGTCGAGGCGGGTACGGAGGCACAGATGACGAGCACGAACTCGGGCCGTCAGTCGACCGCGATCGTGGGCACGGCGAGCTTCCTGGCCGACGAGCGCGGACCCGGCTTCGTGGTGCGCTTCCCGACGATCCGGTTCTGAGCGCCGGAACGGCCAGGCGGCGATCAATCGCTCGTCATGATGAACAGCGGCGCGCCATCGAACTCGTAAATCGGCCGCAGCCGATTGGTGTTGTAGTACTTCGCGACGTCCACGGTTTTCTTCTCCGATGTCACGCTCGCCAGCGGCACGCTGTCGTAGAACCCGCGGTGGATGCTGACCAGGCGACCGTACTCCTTCTTCACGACCAGATCCAGTGCGAGATTGCCGAAGGCCATCGGGACGATCGAATCGAGCGCGTCCGGATCGCCGGAGCGCACGAGGTAACCGAGCCGCTGGTTGACGACATCGATGCGGCGGCCCTGGTTGTATTTCGGTGACGATTCCTTCAGCGCCGCCCCGATCCGGTCCCCGACCCCGCCGAGCTTCTTGTGTCCGAACATGTCCGCTTCTTCACTTTCGAAGCTCATGCCGTCGTGCGAGGTCAGGCGCGCGCCCTCCGACACCAGCACGACGGAATAGCGGCTGGGGTTCTTGTTGCGGTCGTGCGTGAGCAGCTCCGCCAGCTGCTCGACGTCGACGGGGTGCTCGGGAATGACGCAACGATCCGCCGCGCCCGCCATCGTCGGCAAGAGCGCCGTGAATCCGGCGTACCGCCCGAATACTTCGATGACCAGGAAGCGCTCGTGCGAACCCGCCGAGGTGCGCAGCCGGTGCGTCAACTCGATCGTGCGCGTCACGCAGGTGCTGAAGCCGATGCAGTAGTCGGTGCCGTAGACGTCATTGTCCATCGTCTTCGGCACGGCGACGACGTTCACGCCTTCGTCGTGCAGGCGCTTGCCATAGCTCAGCGTGTCATCCCCACCGATGGGAATCAGGACGTCCACACCGATGTGCTCGAGGTTCTTGAGCACGTCCTTGGTGATGTCGTTGATCGGCTCGTCATACCCGGTCAGATGAGGCGGCACTCGTCCGCGCGGCAAGTGGCTCGGCCGCACGCGCGATGTGTGGAGGAAGGTGCCGCCCGTGCGACCGGCGCGGTTGACGATGGCTTCCGAGAGCAGCTGCACGTTCTCGCTGTTGTCGGCTTTCGCGTCGCGCACATAGTCGACGAGTCCACCCCAGCCGCGTCGAATACCGACGACGAGGTATCCGTCGCGCAGCGCACGAATCGTGATCGCCCGGATGGCCGGATTCAGGCCGGGGACGTCCCCGCCGCCGGTCAGAATGGCTATCGTGCCTTTCCCCATGTGTGCTCTCCTTTTGGGGACCGCGCTCGCGTCTGGCGCACGTCCCCAGAGGGCGGGTGCGCGGCCGCGCGGCCGCAGATAAGATAAGGACCCCGGCAGGGTCCACGCGCCAAGACTGGCAACGAGGGAGGATGACGGCCACGCCGAAGGCGACAGCTTGGAGCCCATTGCGGCGGCGGTTGTTCCGCGCGCTGTGGATCGCCGATGTCGCCTCGAACGTCGGAACGTGGATGCACGACTCCGCCGCGGCCTGGTTGATGGCGCTGCTCGCGCCGTCACCGTTGATGGTGTCGCTGGTGCAAGCCGCAACCACGCTTCCACTGTTCCTCCTCGCTCTTCCCGCCGGCGCGTTGGCCGACGTACTCGACCGACGACGCATTCTCGTCGTCGCTCAGGTGTGGCTGTTCCTGGTGACCGCACTGCTGGGTGTGCTGACGATCACCGGCGTCGTCCAACCGTGGATGCTCCTCGTGATCACGCTCGCCATCGGCGCGGGAAGCGCGATCGACTTGCCCGCCTGGCAGGCGATCATCCCCGAGGCAGTGTCGCGCGAGGAGTTGCCTGCGGCGGTTGGGCTCGGCAGCGTCGCGATCAACATCGCCCGTGCCGTCGGACCGGGGATCGCGGGCGTGATCATCGCCGCAAGCGGACCAGGGCCCGTTTTTCTCATCAATGCGGCGTCGGTGGTGGGCGTCTGCTACGTCCTCTTGAGATGGCGACGCGAATCACACCGTGCAGCGCTCCCCGCAGAGCGCTTGGCGTCCGCCATGCGAGCCGGTGTCCGGTACGTGCGGTACGCGCCGGCGCTCCGCACGGTCGCCGTCCGCACGCCAGCCTTCGTCGGCTTCGCGAGCGCGCTCTGGGCGCTGCTCCCGCTTGTCGTAAAGACATCGCTCGGACGCGGGCCCGTTTCCTATGGAGCCCTCGTCGGGAGCCTCGGCGTGGGCGGGCTGCTCGGCGCGGCGCTGTTGCCAACCTGGCGGAAGCGGTGGTCGACCGACACGATCACGGCGGGGGCAACCGCGGCCTTCGCATTCGGGTGTCTCGCCCTCGCGTGGGTAAGCAACTTCGCCATCCTGATCGGGGCGATGGTCATCGCCGGCGCCGGCTGGCTCACGACGGTGTCGAGCTTCCTTCTGGCGGCGCAGCGTGGGGCGGCCGGCTGGGTACGCGGTCGCGCGCTGGCGATATCAACGCTGACCTTGTTCGGATCGCTCGCGATCGGCGCGGTGCTGTGGGGTGTCGTGGCAAACCGCGTCGGGATCGACTGGGCCCTCGCGGCGGCCGGGGGTGGCATGCTACTCGGGCTCGGCCTGATCCCTCGCTTCCGCCTGGCGGCCGCTGAAGGCATGGATTTGGAGCCGTCGCGCAACTGGCCGGACCCGGTCGTGGCGGGAGACCTGGCCGCCGATGCAGGGCCCGTGCTCGTCACCGTCGACTACACGGTGGAGCCTGCTCAGCGCGCCGCCTTTGCCGCCGCGATGCGCCGCCTGCTCAGACCGATTCGCCGGCGCGATGGCGCCGTGTTTTGGGAGCTGTTTGTGGACGTGGCGAACCCGAAACGGTGTGTGGAGTGTTTCCTGGTCGAATCGTGGGCGGAGCATCTGCGGCAACACGACCGGGCGACCAAATCGGACCGCGAGGTCGAGGATACTATCCGCACGTTCTACACTGGCGATGAACGCACAACGCATTTTGTCGCGTTGTCGGCAGCGAATGTCTCGCCACCTGAGGTGATCCCGTGAGCCGACTCGGCGCACGACGTCCGGGCCGAGGACGATGACCTCGGCGCCTCCTCCAGCGCTCGCAGCGTCGACCGAATGTGACCGATCGGGTGAAGCGAATATTCTTGGATCACGTTTTCCTGGCGCTACGCCGTGTCGATACTGACGACCCAGTTGATACCGAATTTGTCCATCAGATACCCCACCTCACCCCCCCCGGCTTGCGGCCCCAGCGCCCCCTTGATCTTCCCGCCTTCGGCCAGGCCGTGGAAGATCTTCGTCATCCGGTCTCGGTCCGTTCCGCCCAGGGCGACGGCGATGTTCTCGCCGACTTTGGCGGGATAGTTGGGGTGGCCGTCCGTGCCAACGATGCGCCCGCCGTCAGTCTCGAGCCGCAGTGCCTTCACGTCGAGACTGCCGCCCAGCACCTTGTGATAGAATTCCATGGCCTCGCGGGCCCGGCCCCCAAAGTTGATATAGGGGCCTAAGAATTGCCGGCTCATTCTGATCTCCTTGTCACATCGATTGGGGTTGGTTCGTCACCATTATTGACGGAACGTGCTCACGGAATGTGACCGGTGGAAAGAGCCAGGCCAGGGGAGATACGACCGATGAGAACACGAGCGATCCTCTATTGGACGACCACTGCCTTCCTCGCGTTCGCGGTACTGTCAGGCGGTGCGGCGGAGCTGGCACACCGGCGGGACAACGTGGAGGGCCTGGTGCTCCTGGGCTACCCGGTGTACTTCGCTACGATCATCGGGTTCTGGAAGGTGCTCGGGGGCGTAACCGTGCTCGCGCCGCGCCTTCCGCGGCTCAAAGAATGGGCCTATGCGGGCATCTTCTTCAACATGACGGGCGCTGCCGCCTCGCACGCGGCATCCGCCGATGCCGCGTGGCACGTGATCGTGACGGGCTGCTTGGCGGTTCTCGCTGTCGCTTCGTGGGCGCTGCGACCGCCCAACCGCACCCTCGGAGTCCTCCTTCCCCCGAAGAGACGCGCGTAGGTGGAGCGACGGAGGAATGTGACCGTGGACGAGCGCAGCGGCCACGTCTTGAGCGCCTTGCGACCAGCCGACCAGGACGTAGCGCGCCACGCCCAGGGTTTCGAGCGCGTCATGCAAGTCGCTCGCCCGCGTTTCGGGCGTGTTGTCGTCTGCGGTATTCGAAGACAGCGCTTCCCATCATGGAGGGCCGGGGGCGAGCCGTTCAAGTGTGCCCCGATCCGTTATCTAGCGGGCATCGGTTGGACCGCGTTCTCCTGAGCATTGACGGCCTGCCACCGCCCGTTACGACGCACGAAGACATCTGTAAACACGGTGCGATCCTCTCGGCCATCACCGTCAGTCGAGATCACCAAGCCGGTTACCAGCCCCACGTCACCATACCTGCGGATTCGTAGCTGGTCAAAGCGCTGTCGCCGACCGCTCGGGGCCGGATGTCTAACGGCCCAGTCGATGTGCTGGGCCTTCGTCAGAAAGACTCCCGCGGATACCGGGTGAAGGAAGTCCTCTGCGAGAATCCGCTCGAGTGCAGCACCGTCGTGCTCGGATGCGAGCCACTGACGCTCAATCGCTTCCAGGCCGTCGCGGTCGCGCTGTGCGGCGCGTCGCACGGATCCGGAGATTGGAACTGCGATGATCAGTAGCAGTACCGCTGCGTCGATCTGAACACTCATGTCTCGACTCCCCATGTAGCGTTCTACCTGCCTGGTGGTAAGGTCGAGCCGGGAGAGCGGCCGGCTCGGGGCAAAGTGGGACTCCCAGATCACGTAGACCGACGTGCGCGCCCCCCATCCGTGTAGGATCCTTTACCCCTGACACCTTCAAGGAGTTCGTCGAGAAGCCTTGGCATGATGACGCGTCCGGCCGATCCGTTCAAGACAAGGGCCATGCGTACTCGGCAGGGTTCCTCTCATGAAACCACTCACGTTCTGTAAGGATTCTTGGGCCAGCCCCAGATTGATGGTGCTGAGTTTGAGCGCAAAAACCGGATAGAACATCGTCCGCTTCGGCGGCCATATTCTCGTCGAACGCAAGAACCATACACAGAAACGGAGTGAACAATGCGCTCGTTTCAAATGCCTCTGCTAATGCTGGCTCTGGGTTTTGTCCGAACTCCCACGCAGGGGCCGAGCACGCCGCAGGCGTGGAATGCGAAAACGGTTCAATGGCAAAAGGTCGACCCTGACGGAACAAGGTGGGCGGTATTGCAAGGAAGACATGATATCCCGGGGCAGGCATTCACATACGCCGCGTTTATTCCTGCGGGTTACCATGATCGGCATTCGCATGGTTCAGATGCCAGGATCGCGGTTGTTCAGGGATCTCTCAAGGTCGGCTTCGGCGAGGGCGGGCAGAGCGAACTCAAATCATATCCGGTAGGTAGTTTCCTGTTCGTGCCAGCAAATGTAGAACACACGATGGGAGCCGACGTCGAGACAATCATCATCGGAACGGCGACGGGCCCGTGGCGGACAACCCATAGCCACTCCCACTAACACCCTTGAATGGCGAGGGGCATTCCGACCGGCGATCTACGCGCGCTCGAAGGCGAAACGGCCGCTACCGGATCGGTGGGGGCCCGTGTGCGCGTGTTGACGCCGCGCAACACATATTGTCAACTCTCTATCCCAGTCCTGCGCGTGCCCACGGCGTCTCGATCGGCGAACCACCGCGCCCGAATCCGTGCGAAGCGATCATCCGCCTTGATCCTTGCGAGCGCGGCATCAACCGCATCGCGAAGCACGCCGTTGCCAGGTCCGAACATCATCGCGTACTGCGCGTCGGTGCTGGCAATGACGTCGGCCATCTTCAGGGCCGAGTTCTGCTGCGCGAACCAGCCCGCGATTGGTGAGTCATCCACGGCCGCGTCGATCCTGCCAGTGGCAAGCGCAGCGTACACATCGGTGTTCAAGTCGAAGAGGTCGATCTCGCGTGCGCCGGAGTGGCGCTCGACCCACTCGGCGGCCGTGGTTGCGACACGCACGCCGATGCGGCGGCCGCGAAGATCACCAGACGCGCCGATTGGCCCGCCAGCCTTGGCGACTATCGCTAACCGAATGTCCAAGTACGGCGTACCGAAGGCGAATGCGTGCCGACGCTCGGGGGAGATGGTCGCGGCCGTGCAGACGAGGTCCATGCGTCCCGCGAGGAGCGCCGGAAGCATATCGCGCCACAGGGCAACCTCGTAGCGCACGCCCACGCTGAGCTCGGCCGCAATCGCTTGGACAAGGTCGACCTCGAAGCCCGTGAACCCGGGCGTATCAGGGTCGCCCATGTGCATTGGTGGCGGCGGAGAGGCATCGACCCCGACCGTCAATGTACCGGCGTTCACTAAAGGCAGGGGAGTCATAGGAGCCGAGGGCAAAGCGTCATTCCTCACGCAATGACCGTAGGGGGTCGGTCGATTCGTAATGCTGGACGGTTTCAGGCCGGGTGAGCAGATAGCGATCGTCCTCCGGGAAGTAGCGGGCGCGCTCGACGTCGTCGCCGGCGAACGCCTTGATGGCGGCGCGGTCCGTCCACCAGCTCAAGACGACGATCTCCGACCGATCGTCGTCCAGATCTCGGGTGGCGATGACCGCGCCACGGTTGCCAGCGGTCTGCTGATAAGTGGCGACGCCTGTGGCCATCACGTACTCCACATACTCAGCTCGCAGGGCGCGGCGGATTTCGGCCCGCCACTCGCGAAGCACAGTCATCACAGGCTCCTTGCTCGCAGCACCTTGCGGGTGGCGACAGTAGGTCGTTACTATCTAAAATTACTTTGACAGTAACGCAAGGTGCCGGCGCCGTAGCGGTTCGCCCAATCAACGAGGTGCGGTTGATTGGCGGTCGCACGTGTCTGGATTTCGTCAATACCGTGCACGACCGGTTCGCCAGCCAGCCTGAAGACTATTTGAGCGGCGCGCGCCAGTACCTGGCATGGGCCGTCCGAGCGGGCCTGCTTACGCCGCGTGAGGCGTTGGGGATAAAGCGCCACGGGGTCCGGCGCGGCGTGGTCGCCGAGGCGCGGCGATTCAGAGAGCAACTCTACGCGTTGCTCGTTGCGCGAATCGAAAATGCAGTACCGAGCGGCGAGGCCGTCAACGCGCTCGGGACTTGGATTCACCGAGCGTGGCGCGGTCTCCGATTCGACGGGCAGGCGGGCGGACGCTTGTCCTGGGACGCGTCTGCCCGCGATGCGCGCCTCCCACTCAGGCGCGTCGCCCTGTCGGCGATGGACCTGCTGCAACACGGCGCCGCTGGCCGGTTGAAGCGCTGCGCCGCGGTGGGGGAGTGCGGCTGGCTGTTCTACGACGACACGAAAAACAACAAGCGGCGCTGGTGCTCGATGGATACCTGCGGGGCCATCGCGAAAATGCGTCGCTATCGCCGTCGCCAGCGATGAGCCTCAGGTCACGACCGTATCGATCTCGATCGGTTTCGGGCCGATGACACGGCCCGTCGTCTCGCCGCTCGCACCCGGCACGACGATTGTGGGAGTGAGACTTCGGCCCGGCGCTTGTCTCGCGAGCCTGGGCGTCAGCGCGTGAGAACTTCGTGATGTAAATGTGAGGCTGACGCACGGCGCCCGACGGGCGGCGAATGCACTCATGAATGCCCTGTCTGGGTCGCCACCAGTCGAGCTCAGCGTGGATGCCTTCGAGGCAGCCCTGACTCATTGGCTTGAGGCTGCTCCAGCGCCGGATCGCGTCGTGCTCGCCGCAATAGTTCGATTATTGAGTGATTCACGGGCTGACGTTCGGGACCAGGCGCGATCTGTGGGCGCCAGCGAACGGACGTTTCGTCGCCGCTTCGACACGAGGGTCGGATACGGGCCGAAGATGCTACAGCGCGTGCTGCGGCTGCAGCGCCTCCGCGCCGCGGCGGCGTCGCCGCGCCGACGTCACTTGAGCCTCTCGATGACGGCTGCCGAGCTTGGGTATGCAGATCAGGCACACATGACACGCGACATCGGTCAGCTTGCCGGCATCTCACCCCGTCGACTCGTCGAGCGGGCTCCGTCCTGGCGGATACTGTCGGAGCCGCTCGCAGCAGGAGATCCGCTCTCGCATGACCGATTTCTTCAATACGCCCGCCCCGACGACAACACCTGACGATCAGGGTCCATGTCTCCTACGCGCACGTGGTCATGGAAATCTTCGCGCCCTGGCGGAATACCGGACGAGCCCGCTCTTCACCGATCGGGAGCGCGCGGCGGTGGCCTACGTGGAGGAAGCCACGCGTCGCAAGCGCCCGGTCGTGCGCGGCCTGATCCCTATTCGTCCAGGACAACCAGGTCGAGCTGGCGCAGCCGCTCCGGGTCGGCGACCAGGTCGATGGCGACGATCTTCCCGCTCGTGATCGTGAAGCCGAATACCACACGCGGCCGTCCCCCCGCAGCCCACACGAGTCCCGCGGCGCCATTCACGAGCGCCGGTTGTGCGGCCCGGGCACGCCCCGCGAACGTCTCGGCCACGGCCTTCGCACCGCGAACGTCCGCCGCTGCGCCCATCCGCACGGCTGCGGGGTCGGCTCGGAGCGCGACGTCCGGGTCGAGCACCGCGAGCAGCGCGTCGAAGTCACCGCCACGCGAGGCTGCAAGGAAGGCCTCGACGACTTCTCGCTGCCGGGTAAGATCGGCGTTGGGAACCGTGGCCGCTCCCCGTACCCGGCGGCGCGCGCGACTCGCGAGCTGCCGTGCCGCGGCCGGGGAGCGCCCCACGATGGGCGCGATCTCGTCGAAGGGCAGGTCGAACATGTCGTGCAGCACGAACGCGACCCGCTCCGCGGGAGCCAGGGTTTCGAGTACCACGAGCAGCGCGGGACCGACCGAGTCGGCCAGGAGCGCGTCGTGCTCAGGGTGGGTCCTATCCTCGCGACTCACGATCGGCTCGGGCACGTGCGCGCCCAGGGGCTCCTCGCGCCGCGCCTTGCGCGAGCGCAGGATGTCGAGGCACACCCGCGCGACGACCGTTCTCAGCCATCCGCCCAGGTTCTCGACGCCGCTCGTGCCGGAGCGGCTGAGCCGGAGCCAGGCTTCCTGGACGGCGTCGTCCGCCTCGCTCCGCGAGCCGAGCATCCGGTAGGCCACCGCCCGCAGATGGGTCCGGCTCTCCTCGAATCGCTCCGCCAGCCAGTCGCGCTCGTCCATGTCACATTGGTCCGTGGTTCCGCCTACGCTCGCGTCGTGGCGGGAAAGAGGACTCCCAGGGTACCCCCAACCACCTTCCAGAACCCGATGATCGTGACGACGTACACCGGGTAGCCGAGGTGTAGCATAGACGTGTCTTAGCTTCGGGCGAACAGCGCGAGCCGGTTGCCCTCGGTGTCCTCGACCGGGAAATACACGAGCGTGCCCGCGCTCGATGGTGTGTAGCCCTCGTTCTTAGTCATTTGCTCCTCCGTTGCTTTGGTCACAGTCTCTCGACCCCTTCCGTCAGATCAATGACGAACCAAACCCGGCCGATGTGACAAGGAGAACGGATGATCAGCATCCCAGACGGGCGCCTACGGAAGTCGTTGCAGGGTTGATTCTTCACTCAGTCGGGACGGCGGGATTTGACGCGTCCGCCGATGATGACGTCAGCGCCAAGCGAGGATTGCACAGCCTCGTACCACTCCAACCCGCCCGTTAGCTCCGTCGCTGCGCACTCGATGTGGATCACCCGTCGATGCACCGGGCTCTTCGCCGCCGATGAGGCGTGAAGCAGTAGCGGCCGCATCACCAAGAGCCCCCCTCTGGGGACAATGCAGCTCACTTCGGCCACTCTCCGGCGCCATGCTTCGATCTCCGCCGCCCGGAGCAGACCGGCGCGGTGTGACCCCGGCAGAACGCGGACGGGGCCGTTGTCATCACAGCAGTCATCCAAGTGAACGCGCACGGCCACCATGCGCTCGAGCACCGGGATCGGGGGCTGCACGTGGGGGACGCCTGCCTTGGAACTCCAGGGGCCATAACCATCGACGTCGCGGCGAGCCCGGACGGCGATCGTGAGATCCTGATGCCACGCGACCTTCCAGTTGGCGGCCTGTGTCTTGTCAAACAGAAGGGCGCGAACGGGGAAGCAGTTGGGGTCGAGCGCGGCCACGGCGGCAGCTCTGACCGCGGGATGCGACGTCAGCGCACGGATTTCAGGCACGACCTGGAACAGGCCACGGGCCCCTCCCCGGCTCGTCGCGCGAACGCGCTCCGTGAGTCCAGAGACGGCCGTTTCAAGCGCGTGGGTCTCGGCACCACTCAGAGCCTGAGGTATGACGACGAACCCGTCATGCTCGATGCCCCCTGTCACCATCGCAGCCGTCACCCGACTGATCCGCCGTTGGTCAAGCCGAGGACGCGCAAATGAACATCCATGAGCAGATCGTTCGCCGCCGCCTCGTCCGGCCTGGGCGGTAAGGGGGACCGGGCGCGCGCCTCCTCAATTCGCCCGAAGAGCACCTCCGCATGAGCCTTTACGTGATCCAACGTCCACCCACCCCGTTTGATGCGCTTCAGCTCATCCGCGTCCGAAGTACGAAACACCTGCAGCTGCCCGGTCTCGAGGAACTCGATTCCCATCCTGAGCAAGCGGATGAGATGGGCGGCATTCTTCACATCGTACTGGTACTTGCGGACCATCGCCTTACGCTTCTCCCCCATGTAGCCGCTGAAATGCTCGTGGTGGAGCTTCCGGAAGCGGTTCAGGGTTTCGAGAGGCACGCTCCAGTGACGGGCGATATGGTCGAGCTTGGCCCTGTCGGCCTCGAGCACCTCGGTCATCGGCCCGCGGGCACGGATCTCGTTGGTCAGCGCCTCGTACTCGGCCATCCGCTCGAGGTCGAACGCCTCCATGCGCTTGAGCTGATCGTACGCGTAGCCCGCGAAAGAGTCCGCGGCCGCTTGCGAAGAGAAAATGGCGCGCTGGTTTTGCAGGAGGTCGAACGTCGCGTGCCGGTGGACATACTCGCTTTCCCGGAGCCACAGCAGTCCCACGATGTTCGGGTTGCTCTTGAGCAGGAGGCGCACGGCCTTGTCCAGGCTGTACATCACGACGTCGAGCTCGTCCGCCTGCAGCCGCCAGTGCTCCCAGCGAGGCAGGCCGATGTGATACGGCAGCGGCGGCACGACGAAGCCCATGAGATCCACGTCGTCCACGGCGTCGGGCTCTTCGGGCGGCAAGTATGTCCCGTGGCTGTGCGACCCCATCAACGCAAGAACGATGAGGTGCGGCTCGAGCGGGAATCCGTTCTCCGCCTCGAACGCGCGGGCGATGCGCGGGTCGATGCTCATCAGGCCTACAGCCTCGGATCCACCGGCTCACTCTCCAACGCCAACACTCCGAACACGCACTCGTGCACCCGCCGCAGGGGCTCGCTGCGGACGAAGCGCTCCAGGCCCTCGATCCCAAGCGCGAATTCTCGCAGCGCCAGCGAACGCTTGACCGATAGCCCCCGCTGCCGCAGCCGTTCGAGGTTGTCGGGCTGCGTGTACTCCGGACCGTAGATGATGCGCAGGTACTCGCGCCCGCGCACCTTCACGGCCGGCTGCACGAGCCCGCGGCGCCCCTTGGCCACAAAGGCAAGCGGCTTGACCACCATCCCCTCGCCACCGCTTGCCGTGAGTTCCTCCCACCACCCCGTGGCCTGGGCCTCGCTCGCCGGGTCGGTCAGGTCCACGACCCGGTGCGGTGTGGCGATGAGGAGCCCGCAGTCGGCCGCCGCGACCTCGGCCAACGTCTGCATGTGCCAGAGGTGGTCCTTGTCGGCGTGGACTGTGCCCTCCGTCGCGAGGACGTGGAACGGCGCAAGCTTCAGGTCCTTCACCGATTCGACCGGCCAGCAATAGTGCCGGTACGACTCGACGAAGCGGGTGACGAAGTCACGCCGCTCCTGGTATCGCTCGAGGAGCGCGGTAACGTCGATATCCCGACGGGAGGCAGCCTGGAGCGCCTCCACCGCCTCGGGCAACGCGGCGCTCGCGGCCGCCCCGACCGCCGCGTACTGCTGCCGGATGAGCTCCTGCGCTTTCGCGGACCACGGCATCAGTTCGCAGTCGAGGCAGACCCAATCGGTCTTTAGCTTCTCCCAGAACCCTGCCTGGTCCAGGGCGCCACACACCACGCCGAGCAGCTCGCGCTCTACGGGAGGATCGTCGAAGAAGCGGCGGCCAGTGCGGGTGTAGCAGATGCCGGTGTCTTCGCCGACCACGCCGAAGCGCCGGCGGATCACATTCTCATCCCGACATACGATGACCACCGCTCGCGAGCCCATGTGCTTCTCTTCGCACACGACCTTCGGCACCCCCAGGTGCCGGAAGTACCCGAACGCCTCGGCCGGATGCTCGAGCAGGCCGGGCTGCTTGGTCGTTTCGGGCGGCGACATGGTCGGCGGCAGGTAGATGAGCCACTTCGGGTTCGCCGCGAAGCGGCTCAGCACCTCGAGCGCCGCAATCCCGTGCTCCTCTCGGATCGTGACCGTGTGGTGCAGCCTGGTCGCGATCAACCGCTTCCCGGTGACGTCGGAGATGTCCAACAGGTGGTCGTGGACCTGTTGCGCGGACAGCCCCGGCTCCACCGCCTGTGCGATCACGAGCGGGCGGGCCGGGACGGCGTAGACTCGATGCGCCGGCACAGATACAAGCTCTCCCTCCGGGTAGCGCAGCGCGGTGAGCTTGCCGCCGAACACGCATCCCGTGTCGATGTTGATCGTCCGGTTCAGCCACTCGGGCTCGGGCACCGGGGTGTGACCGTACACCACCATAGCTTGACCACGGTACTCGGCGGCCCAGTTGTAGCGGATCGGGAGTCCGAAATCGTCGGACTCGCCCGTAGTCTCGCCAAATTGGGCAAACGCTCGAACCTTGCCGGAGCCCCGTCCCTGCATCTCCTCCTTCATGCCGGCGTGCGCCACGACGAGCTTGCCGTCGTCGAAGACGTAGTGACTCACGAGGTCGTCGAGAAAGTCGGCGACGCGCTTGCGGAACTCGGGCGACTCCCTCTCGAGCTGGGCCACGGATTCGGCCAGGCCATGCGTGAGCTGCACGTCGCGCCCATTCAGCTGGCGCACCAGCTTCATGTCGTGGTTGCCGGGCACGCAGTACGCCGTTTCCGCTTCGACCATCGCCATCACGAGCTTCAGGACGTCGGGGATCCGGGGCCCGCGGTCCACCAGGTCGCCCAGGAACACGGCCTTCCTGCCAGCCGGGTGCCGCCACACGCCGCCATCTTCCGCGCCGTACCCGAGCTGGGCGAGGAGCTCCTCCAGCTCGTCGCCGCACCCGTGCACGTCGCCGATGATATCGAACGGTCCATGGTCAGCCTTGCGGTTATTCCACAGGGGCTGCCGCTCGATCTCGACGGCCTCGACATCCTCGGGAGACTTGAGAATGAAAACGTGCCGGAAACCTTCCTTCTGAAGACTCCGCAGCGAACGTCTCATCTGGCTTGTCTGCTGGCGGATCACATGAGGGCCGAAGGCTCGCTCCGGCCGGTCGCGATTGCGCTGCTCGCACAGCCGCTCGGGCAGGTCGAAGACGATGGCGACAGGCAGGACGTGGTACTGCCGGGCGAGCGCGACGAGCGGCTTGCGCGCTTCGGTCTGCACGCTGGTCGCGTCCACGACGGTGAGCTTCCCGCGCGCGAGCCGCCGGCCGGCGATGAAGTGCAGGGCGGCGAACGCATCGGTGGTCGCCGACTGGTCGTTCTCGTCGTCCGAGACCAAGCCGCGGCAATAGTCCGACGACAGCACCTCGGTGGACTTGAAGTGCTTCCGGGCAAAGGTGGACTTCCCGGAGCCGGACGGTCCGACCAGGACAACGAGCGACAGCTCGGGCATGACGAGCTTCACCGCGTGAACACTCCCATCTGGGTGGGCGCGCCCAGCGCGGGATCCGCCTCACCGACCGGGAGAAATCGAACCGAATGCCCAAACCGGTCGGCGATCCCGCTCGCCCACGTCTGAAACTGCTGGCGTGTCCACTCGAAGCGGTGGTCGCGGTGGCGGAATCGGCCCGCGGGCAAGCTCTCCCACTGCACGTTGTATTCGGCATTGGGCGTCGTGACAACGACCGTCCCCGGCCGCGCGAACTCGAACACCACGCGCTCGAAGGCTGCGAGGCGGGGCGGATCGAGATGCTCGATGACCTCGACAACCGCCGCGGCGTCGTAACCCGCGAGGCGTGCGTCACGGTACATCAGAGACCCGTGGAAGAGCCTGACGCGGTCGCGCTGCGCTGGTGCCAGTCGGTCGAGCTTGAGCCGCTCCGTGGCGATCTCGAGCGCGCGCCAGGACACGTCCATACCGACGATCTCCTCGAACTGCCGGTCGGCGAGAAGCAGCCGGACAAGTTTCCCCTCCCCACAGCCGAGATCGAGCGCGCGCTTCGCGCCGCTCCCCTTGAGCACGCTGAGGACCGCGCCGAGGCGCTGCTCGTTGAGGCTGAGCCGGCGCTCGAGGGCCGCCTCCTCGGCCTCGCGCGCCTCGTCGGCCTCTTCGGGCTCGGGCTCCTCTTCCACCACCAGTCGGGCCAGCGCTTCGCGGACGAGGCCCCGCTGGTGCTTCAGGTACCGGGCAGCGATCAGCTCGCGCTCGGGGTGGGAGGAGAGCCAGCCTTCCCCGTAGCGGAGCAGCTTCTCCACCTCGTCCTGCGTGACCCAATAGTGCTTCTCGTCGTCGAGGACCGGCACCACCACGTACAGGTGGCCGAGCAGCTCGCTGAGTCGCTTCGTCGCGCTCAGTGTGACGCGGAAGTAACGGCTCTGCCCCCAGTCCGGGAACTTGGAGTCGAGCGGCTGCGGCTCAGCGACGACCGTGTAGCCGAGGGGCTCGAATAGCCGGCGCAGCAATCCCTCGCCGCCGCGGCACGGCACTACCGAGAGACGGGCCTCGAGCGGAATGGACGCTGCCGCCAGGTCGGGGCGCTCCTGGCTCTCGCCCTTGAGGGCGCTGCCGAACACCCGGGCGATCGCGACGCTCAGGAACGACGACGCGACGTACGGGCGGTCGTTGACGTACTGACGCAGCAGGCCGCTTTCGCCTTCGGGCGCGCGCTTGGCGCGGACGAGTGCCACCGGGTCGACATCGAGCAGCAGCGCCGCCGTGCAGCGCTCGGCCGTGGCCTCGGGATAGAAGACGTGCACGCGCCCGAACGCCAGGTCGAACGACTGCGCCCGGGCCGGGTTCTTGTGCAACAGGAACCCGAGGTCCGTCGCCGGGCGCTGCGTCGTCGTCAGCTCGAGCAGCATATCACTCGTCCTCGTCCCAGTCCGCCTCGGCCTTGCGTTCCGCCGACCGGGCGCGGTGGAAGGCACGCGCCAACGCCCGCTGTTCGGCGGTGCACTGATAGATGTACTCCACCAAGCGCGTGCGCACGCGCACCCGTGCGCCGGTGAGGTCGACAAACATGACCCACTGGGGCGGCGGGGTCTGGTTGAGCGAGGCCTCGATGGCCTGAGCCATCTCACGGCTGACGTACCACTCCTCGAAGTGCGCCACGACGAGGAAGTAGTCAACCGGCAGCTCGGGCTGGCCCGATCTCTCGAAGCGCTCCTTGGTGTTCTCCATGGTCCGCTGGCCGCCACTCAAGGCGGCCCCTCAAATGCAATCGCCCCGTCCGGCGACACGCGCGGGCGGGGCGACCAAGCAGCGGACTCAGGTTCCGCTCAAGTCGATCCCGTTCGCGCCGTGTGCCGGGGCGAAAAAGTACGTGGCAACCCCGCGCGTGGTCGCCCGAGGGCGACTCGCGTGGTGCCTAGCATCAGTCTTCGACCGCTCAACACGGCAGGCATATCAGCTATGTCAAACCAAGGAACATGGGAGACCGGCACGTCAGAGAGTCGGCCAACAAGGTAGCAGATGGGATGGGTCAACTCAACGGGGCACGCTTCCCCCTACCAGACGGCTTGATGTCGATTTCGCGCCGGGTCGTTCGTCGTGTAGATGGAGCGACATCCATGCACGACAAACCCAGGAGGGTATACGATGCAGGCGGACAATCAGACGGTCAGCTCACGCACCGGCCTGTGGGCGGGCCGGATCGCGGGCGGTCTCGCCGTCCTGTTCCTGCTATTCGACAGCGTGATCAAGCTCGCGCAGATCCCGCCGGTGATCGAGTCGTTCACGCGGCTGGGGTATCCCGCCAGCTTGTCGGTCGCGATTGGGACGCTCGAGCTGATCTGCCTCGTGGTGTATCTCATTCCCCGAGTCGCCATCTTCGGGGCACTCCTGCTCACCGGATTCCTGGGAGGCGCGGTCGCGACCCACGTGCGCGTCCAGGATCCCCTGTTCAGTCACGTGCTGTTTCCGACGTACGTGGGCATCTTGCTGTGGGCCGGTCTGTGGTTGCGCAATGCGCGCCTGCGTGCCCTCATCCCCGCGCAGCGCTCCGGCCGCTGACCACCTTCAACGACTCAGAGGTATCACGACGATGCGATTCATGACGATGGTCAAGGCCGCCGAGACGGCGGGGGCCCCGCCGCAGGCGCTGATGGACGCGATCGCGCAGCTCGGCACGGAGGCCGCGAAGGCGGGTGTGATGGTCGATATGCGCGGGCTCTATCCGAGCGCCATGGGTGCCCGCGTGCGCCTCGCGGGCGGGCAGATCACGGTGATCGACGGCCCCTTTAGCGAGGCCAAGGAGGTCATCGGCGGCTACGCCATGTTCAACGTCCAGTCGAAGACTGAGGCGGTCAGCTGGACCCGGCGGTTCATGCAACTGCACAAGGAGCACTGGCCGGGGTGGGAGGGTGAAACGGAGCTGCGGCAGGTCTTCGAGCAGCCGTGATTTCGCTTCACCAACGCAGGGCTCGTCGACAGCGCTGACCCACCCCAGCCTGGGCGCCGTAGGGATTTTCACACTCCGGCAGTCCGTCAGTACGGATGAAGCAACTTTACTCGCGCCTCGAGATCGGCCGGCTCAATCTGCACCACTCGCCCGAGCGGCGACACATAGATTCGCACCGTGGGTGCGCCTGGGATCCGGGTTGGCCCGAACGCAAAGCGCCACACCCGCGGGTGTCCCGGCCGCTGGGGCATGCCCCGCCAGAGAAAGGTGGTGGATTGGGTCCCCATCTCCGGCGGGGGCGAGCCGAGCAGCGTGCCCACGGCCGCGTAGGCGCCAGCCCACGAGGCGCCTGCAAGCAGGGCGGCGGCGAAGGCAGCCATGACCGTCAGCCAGAACAGACGAGCCATTGTGGATTCCGGCTTGGGGGCATGCGCTAACTGATAGCGCCCCTGCCCCGGCCGCACAACCGTGCAACCCCTGCTCGAGCAGAGCCTGTGAAACGCCTACCCGCACAAGTGGGCGACGGAGGAAGGGTTATCCGGTGAAGGATGTCGCACGTGTCCTGTCACATCGGCTGCGGTTCGTCCGTCACTGATATGACGGCACGGGGTCGATGCCGAAACAACGGAGGAACACATGACGACCATGACAAAGGCCATTGCCGTAGCCCGCAAGCCCTCGCCGTGATGGAGTGGGGGAGTCACGACCGGCGCACTACACCAGCCGGCGGGTCACCTCGAGACACCGGTCTACTTCGTCACCGGTATTGAATAGGGCGGGGGCTATGCGAACCTGGCCGTCGCGCACCGTGACGTCCACGTTCGCCGCGTGGAACGCCGCGCGCACGTCGGCCATCGGCTTGGTCGCGTACATGGTCACAATCGACGACCGGTTCCCGGGTGGCGTGAACAACTTGTGGCCTTGCTGTGAGAGTCCCGCATAGAGCTGGTGCGCGAGTCCGACCGTGTGTTCCTCGATTCGCGCCATGCCCACCTTTTCCAGGTACGAGAGAGCGGCACTCAATTCCCGCGCGGGGCCGAACGCGCGGCTGCTGTAGTCGAATCGCCGGGCCGTCTTCGCGAGCTCGAAGTGGTGATCCGGAAGCTCCCGATCGATTTGGAACTCCCCAAAGCGATCGAGGCGGATGCGATCGTTGAGCTCGCGGCGGATGAAGAAGGGAGCGATGCCGAACCC
>DASPXO010000121.1:0-12315 GCA_035637235.1 Gemmatimonadales bacterium
CTGCTGGATGGAGCGGCGCGCCTCGCTCTTCGATTTCGCGAGTCCGGCGTGGACCACCGCGTCCACGAGCGTCAGGCCGTCGCCCGCGGCCACGGTGGCGGTCGGGACTTCCCGCGCGAGGACGTCGAACGTCGCGTCGTCTGCCGCGTGTGGGTCGAAGGCGCCGAACAGGACCGCGGACGCCCGGATGACCTTCGCGGTCGCGTCCAGGCCGTGGACGCGCTCCGTGACGTCGCGCGCCAGGGCGCGCTGCGCCTCGCGCGCGGCGGGGTTCGCCCCGAGCTCGCCGAGCAGCGCGTCGATCTCCGCGCGTGGCAGGAACGTGAAGAGCTTGAGGTAGCGCTCCGCGTCCCGGTCGTCCGTGTTGAGCCAGAACTGGTAGAACGTGTAGACCGACGTCAGGGCGGGATCGAGCCAGACCGCGCCGCCCGCCGTCTTCCCGAACTTCGCGCCCGACGCGGTCGTGATCAGCGGCCCGACGAGCCCGTGGGCCTCGCCGCTTGCCACGCGGCGGATCAGGTCGATCCCCGCCGTGATGTTGCCCCACTGGTCGCTGCCGCCCACCTGGATGGTGCACTGCTCCTTGCGGAACAGGTGCAGGAAGTCGTAGGCCTGCAGCAACATGTAGCTGAATTCCGTGTAGGAGATTCCCGCGTCGAGTCGCGCCTGCACGGACTCCTTCTGCATCATGACGTTCACCGTGAAGTGCTTGCCCACGTCGCGCAGGAAATCGACCAGGCGCTGCTCGACCAGCCAGTCGGCGTTGTTGAGCACGAGCGCGCGCGTATCCTTCGTGTCGAAGTCGAGCAGCCGCGCGATCTGATCGCGCTGGCGATGCACGTTGTCCCGGATCTGCTCCTTGGACAGGAGGGGGCGCTCGCTCTGCTGCCCGCTGGGATCGCCGATCAGGCCGGTCCCGCCGCCCATGAGGACGATCGGCTTGTGGCCCTGCCGCTGGAAATGACGCAGCTGCATCAGCGGCATGAGATTGCCGAGCTGGAGGCTCTGGGCGGTGGGGTCGAAGCCGCAATACAGCGTGCGCCGTCCCTCGGCCAGGTGGTGCTGGATCTGCTGCGTGGCGTGGTGGACGAACCCGCGCCACTCGAGCTCGGCGAAGAGGTCCGACATGGCGCGGAATCGTAAGAGCGGGCCCAGGCGCTGGCAAGCGCCGCGGGGCCCCACTAAGTTGTAGCGCGATGGCCTCCATTCCGACGCCCGTTCCCGTGCTGAGCGGCGCCCCCTGGTGGCAGGATCCCAAGATCCGCGCGCGTCTGCTCGCGGCCGCGGCCCTGCTGTGCGCCTACGGGGTTGGCCTCGTGTACGGGTCCTGGACCCGCGTGTGCGCGGGCGAGCACTGCCCCAGCATCTCGCGCCTCATCGGCGCGGGCGACAACGTCCAGATGCAGACCTCGAAGGTGTTCGCCGCCGACGGCCGCTTGATCAGCGAGCTCGGCCTCGAGCGCCGCACCGTGCTGCCCATCGCCGAAGTCCCGGATGCCGTGCGCCAGGCGTTCGTCGCGACCGAGGACAAGCGGTTCTACTCACATCACGGCATCGACTACCTGCGCATCTTGGGCGCGATCAAGAACGACGTCCTCTCGCTGAGCTGGGCGGAGGGGTTCTCGACCATCACGATGCAGCTCGCGCGGAACATCTTCCCCGAGGAGATCAGCCGCCAGAAGAAGCTGACGCGCAAGCTCAAGGAAGCCCGCGTCGCGGTCGAGATCGAGCGCAACTTCCCGAAGGACACGATCCTCCAGCTCTACCTGAACCAGATCGACCTGGGCGCGGGCGCGCACGGCGTCGCGGCGGCGGCGCAGATCTACTTCGGCAAGTCGGCGCGCCAGCTGAACGCCGCCGAGGCCGCGACCCTGGCGGCGCTGCCCAAGGCGCCCGCCTTCTACAACCCGCGCGCCCACCCGGAGCGCGCCGTGCGGCGGCGCAACGTCGTGCTCGGCTTGATGCGGGACCAGGGGTTCCTCTCGCCCGAGGAGTGTGAGCTGTGGAGGGCGTATCCGCTCGTGCTCACATCGCACCGCACCAACTACGGCGACGTCGCGCCCTACTTCGTGGAGTGGCTGCGCGTCCAGCTCGACGCGCGCTTCGGGCGGGATCTCTACGAGGGCGGGCTGCGCGTCTACACCACCCTCGACCTCGACATGCAGGAGGCCGCCGAGCGGGCGCTGCAGTCGCAGCTCGACGCGGTCGAGGCGGGCGTGTACTCGAACGGCAAGTTCCCGGGGCGGACCATCTACCGCGAGTACATCGAGTCGTCCAAGGCGGCGGGGGAGGACCATGGGCCGTTCACGCCCTACCTCCAAGGCGCGCTGGTCGCGCTCGAAGCGAACACCGGCTACATCCGTGCGATGATCGGGGGGCGCGACTTCGACGACTCGAAGTACAACCGCGCGACGCAGGCGGTGCGCCAGCCGGGCTCGACCTTCAAGCCGTTCGTCTATTCGGCGGCCATCCGCGCGGGCCACCCCGTCACCGAGATCCTCGACGACTCGCCGCTCAACCCGCCGGTGATCCAGCTCGACTCGACGCTGTGGCAGCCCAAAGACGACGACGACACGACCCTCGGCATGATCCCGATGCGCCAGGCGCTGTACCTGTCGCGCAACCTCGCCACCATCAAGCTGGGCATGGCGCTGGGTGAGCAGACGGTGATCGGGGAGGCCCGGCGCTACGGCATCACCACGCCGCTGCCGGCCTATCCCTCGATCCACATCGGCGCCAGGGGCGTGAAGCCGATCGAGATCATCGCCGCGTACACCGCCTTCGCGACGCTCGGCACGCGAGCCGAGCCGGTCGGCATCCTGCGGGTGGAGGACCGGCAGGGCAACATCCTGTGGCAGCCCGCGATCCGCCGCGAGCCGGTGATGGATCCGGAGCACGCCTGGCTCCTGGTGGACGTGATGAAGGACGTGATCCGCCGCGGCACCGCGTTCAGCGCCGTGTGGAAGGCCGGCTTCACGCTCCCGGCCGCCGGCAAGACCGGCACGACCGACGACTACACGGACGCCTGGTTCATCGGTTATACGCCCGAGCTGGTGACCGGGATCTGGATGGGGTACGACCTGCAGCAGCGCATCCTCGAGCACAACGCCGGCGGCGGCCGGATCGTCGCGCCGGCGTGGACCGCGTTCATGCGGGACGTGTACGACCGCCGGCCGGCGCCCGTCGACTGGGTGCGGCCGGACTCGCTCATTACCCGTGAGGTGGACTGGTCGAACGGCTATCTCGCGACGCCGTTCTGCCCGCAGGACGTGCGGCACTGGGACTGGTTCTATCCCGGCACCGAGCCGACGCAGGCGTGCCCGGTGCACGCGCCGTTCGGCATCGGCGTTTCACCGTAGGGGCTAGGGGCTCGGGGTTAGGGGCTAGGGGTTTGAAATGGCGACCCGAGACCGGAACACCTAACCCCGAGCCCTCGACCCCGAGCCCCTAGCCCCTAGTCCCTGATGTTACGCCTCCGCGCCCGCACGGTGCATCCCGTGACGGCGCCGCCGATCGAGGACGGCGCCGTTCTCGTTGACGACCGGGGCACGCTGGCCGCCGTGGGGCCGAACGCCGCGGTGCCGAGCCCGAGCGACGCCGAGCGGCTCGAGTTCCCCGCCGGCACGCTCGTCCCGGGGCTCGTCAACTGCCACACGCATCTCGAGCTGACCCATCTCGCCGGCAGGATCGCCCACCCCGAGTTCGCGTCCTGGATCCGCGCGGTCCGGACGCTCAAGGACGAGACGGCGCGCGAGCAGTTCTGCCGCTCGGCGGAGCACGGCGTGCGCGACTGCTGGGCTCGCGGAATCACGTGTGTCGCGGACACGGGGTCGAGCGGCGCCGTCATCGAGGCGCTCTCCTCGCTCGGCGGTCGGGGGATCGTCTATCAGGAGGTCTTCGGGCCCGACCCGCGCCGGGTAGAGGCCGCCCTGGATGAGCTGGAGCGGACGCTCTCGCAGCTCGAGCGCTTCATCACCGCGCGGGTGGCGCTCGGCGTCTCGCCGCACGCGCCCTACACCGTGAGCGCCCCGCTGTATCGCGCCGTGGCGGCGTTGGCGCGACGCGAGCGGTTCCCGGTTGCGGTGCATGTCGCCGAGTCTCCGGAAGAGACGCTGCTCGTGCGCGACGGCGCCGGCCCGTTCGCCGACGCCCTGCGGGAGCGCGGCATCGCCGTCGAGCGGCAGGACTGCTCGCCGGTCCAGTACCTGGAGCGCCTGGGCGTCCTCTCAGCCGACACGCTGTGCATCCACTGCATCCAGCTGGACGCGGACGACGTGAGGGTGCTGCGGCGTGCCGGCGCCGCCGTCGCCCATTGTCCGCGGTCGAACCGCGCCCACGGCCACGGTGCCGCACCCTTCCCGGCCATGCGCGCCGCCGGGCTCCATGTGGGCCTCGGGACCGACTCGGTCGTGAGCGTCGGCGAGCTCGATCTCGTGGGCGACGCGCGGGCGGCCGGCCTCAGCGGAGAAGACGCCGTCCGCGCGCTCACGCTCGAAGGGGCCCGTGCGCTGGGCCTCGAGAACGAGATCGGATCGCTCCAGGTCGGCAAGCAGGCGGATCTTGCGGTCTTTCCCTCCGCCCTCGCCGCCGCCTACCAGCCGCTGCCGCCCGCCGCCGCCCTGCTCACCGTCGTCGCCGGCCGCGTCGTCCACCGCTAGATTCATGCGCCATGAAAACCCGGCGCCACACCGCCATCCTGAAGATCGTGCGCTCGGCGACGGTGGCGAGCCAGGAGCGGCTCCGGGAGCTGCTCAGGGCCGAGGGGTTCGACGTCACGCAGGCGACGTTGTCCCGCGACATCCGCGAGCTCGGGCTCGCCAAGGTCGCCGCGCCCGACGGGGGCTCTCACTACGCGCCGCCCCCCGAATCGGGCGGCGCGATCCAGCCGCACCTCGAGCAGCTGCTCCCCGCCGTGCTCGTCTCGATGGACGGCGTGGGCCCGCTGCTCGTCGTGAAGACCCCCGCCGGCGGCGCCCAGGCGCTCGCGCTCGCGATCGACGGGGTCGGATGGGAGGAGATCATCGGGACCATCGCGGGTGATGACGCGATCCTGGTGATCGGCAAGAGCGAACGCGCCCGGCGCGCCGTGCAGGCCCGCCTCAAGCAGCTGGCCGGCATTCCCGAATGAACCAGGAGACCACATGAGACACGTCACCCAGCTTCGCGCAGTCCATTGCCGCCTTGCGGCGGCGCTGCTGGCGGCCCCCTCCGGGGTCCTCGCCCAGCAGGCGGGTTCGCCGAACGGTCCCGCGCCGCTCAACACCCTCACATCGGCCGAGCGCGCCGCGGGGTGGCGCCTGCTGTTCGACGGCCACAGCACGGTCGGCTGGCGCGGGTGGCAGATGGACTCGATACCGTCGGGGTGGGGGGTCAGGGACGGCGCGCTCACGCGGGTGCGCCCGGCGGCGGACATCATCACTACGGAGAAGTTCAAGAACTTCGAGCTGTCACTCGAGTGGAACGTGGCGCCCGGTGGCAACAGCGGGATCTTCTACCGCGCCAGCGAGGACGAAACCGCGATCTACTGGACCGCGCCGGAAATGCAGGTGCTGGACGACGCGGCCCACCCGGACGGCCAGTCGCGTCTCACGTCGGCAGGCGCCGACTACGGCTTGTACCCCGCGCCCGCCGGCATCGTGAAACCCGCCGGCCAGTGGAACCAGGTGCGCATCATCGTGAACGGGAATCACGTGGAGCACTGGCTCAACGGCGTGAAGGTCGTCGAGTACGAGCTCGGGAGCCCGGACTGGGAGGCGAAGGTCAAGGCGAGCAAGTTCGCAGACCACCCGCGCTACGGCCGGAACGCCGAGGGCTACATCGGCCTGCAGGAGCACGAGTTCCGCGTGGCCTTCCGCAACATCAAGATCCGGGTGCTGCCGTGAGCGTGCGCGTCAAGCTGTCCGCGATGATGTTCCTTCAGTACTTCGTCTGGGGCGCGTGGTTCGTCACGATGGGAACCTACCTGGGCCGGACGCTGCATTTCAGCGGCCCTCAGGTGGGCGCCGCGTACATGACGACGGCCATCGCGGCGATCGTTTCGCCGTTCTTCATGGGCGTTTTCGCGGACCGCTTCTTCGCCACCGAGAAGCTGCTGGCGGTGCTGCACCTCGCAGGCGGCGCGATCCTCTGGTACGTGTCCACGCTGACCACGTTCTGGGCCTTCTTCCCGGTCCTCATTCTGTACGCCGTCTGCTACATGCCGACCCTCTCGCTCACCAACTCGATCTCGTTTCACAACGTCGAGAACCCGGCGCGCGATTTTCCGTTCATCCGCGTGCTGGGCACGATCGGGTGGATCGTGGCGGGGATCCTGATCGGGAAGGTCCTGCACGCCGATGCCGAGGCGGCGCCGATGCGCGTCGCGGCCATCGCGTCGGTCGTGCTCGGGCTGTACTCCTTCGCCTTGCCCCACACACCCCCCAAGGCCGCGGGCATGCCGTTCAGCGTCCACAACGCGCTGGGGCTCGAGGCCCTGCAACTGCTCAGGGACCGCACGTTCCTCGTCTTCGTGCTGGGCTCGTTCCTGCTGTGCATCCCGCTCCAGTTCTATTACGCGTTCACGAATCTCTTCCTGAACGAGATCCATGCCCCTGAGCCCGCGTTCATCCAGACGTTCGGGCAGATGTCGGAGATCTTCTTCATGCTGCTCTTGCCGTTCGCGCTGCGGCGCTACGGCATCAAGACCATCATGCTCGGCGGCATGCTGGCGTGGACGCTGCGCTATCTCGCCTTCAGCAACGGCAATGTGGGCGCCGCAATGTGGCTGCTGTACGCCGGCATCCTGCTGCACGGCGTGTGCTACGACTTCTTCTTCGTGGCGGGACAGATCTACACCGACCAGCGGGCGGGCGAGAAGATCCGCGCGGCCGCGCAGGGACTCATCAACGTCGTCACGAACGGGGTCGGCTATGCCATCGGCGCGTGGGTGTCGGGCCGCGTGGTGGGGGCCTTCGCCAGCGCGGCCCCCGGCGGGGCGGTGGCGCACGACTGGCAGCGCATCTGGATGTATCCCGCGACCATGGCGTTCGTGATTCTCGTGCTGTTCGCCGTCCTGTTCCGGCCCGGGGCCGCCCGCGCGCTGCGGCCGGCGGCGGCGGACTGAGCCATGGGCGAGAGGTCCCACCCGTGGCGCTCGACCGCCTGAAAGCCGCGCTCGCCCCCGGCCCCCCCGGCCCCCCCGGCCCCCCCGCAGGCGGCGACGAGCTGGACCAGCTCGTCTACCTCTCCAACCTCGTCGGGGAGGACGCGCGGCTCGTGCAGCCGGGCGGCGGCAACACGTCGATCAAGCTCGGGGACGCGCTCCTCGTCAAGGGCAGCGGCACGGACCTGCGAACGATCACGCGGGAGGGGTTCACCGCTCTTTCGCTCGCGCGGCTGGCCGCGCTGCGCGACGCGGGCGCGATGAGCGATCCCGAGATGATGCGGTTCATGGCGGCCTGCATGCTCCGGCCCGACGGGCCTCTGCCGAGCGTGGAAACGCCGCTGCACTCGCTCGTTCCCCACCGGGTCATCGTACACACGCACGACGTCGCGACGATGAGCCTCACCAACGTGAGCGACGCGGTGGCCGAACGGCTCGTCGCCGAGTTGTTCGCGGGAGAGATCGTCTACGTGCCCTACGCGCGCCCGGGGTTCCCTCTGGCGCGGGCGGTGAGCGGGATGGCGGACCGGATTTCCGGCCGTGCCGTGGGCTTGGCACTCGCGCATCACGGGCTCGTCGTATGGGGGGAGGACCCGAGAGAATGCTACGCGCGCCTGGTGCGCGTGGTGAACCGGATCGAGCAGCACCTCGAGGGGTGCCGGCGCCGGGAACCGCTCGGCGCCGCGCGCGGCTCGGCGCCGCCGCCGGACGTACGGCGGCGGCGCGCGGAGGTCGTCCTGCCGGTCGTGCGGGGCGCCCTGGGGACGCCCGATCGCGTGATCCTCCACTTCGACGACGCCGAGGAGATCCTCACCGCCCTCGGCGCCAGGCGCCTGCCGGAGCTCGCCGCCCGCGGGATGGCCACCCCGGAGCACATCGTGCGCGCCGGCCGCCTCCCGGTGTGGCTCGACCTCGACCTCGACGCCCCGCCGGATCGCGTCGCGGGCGCGGTGCGCGCCCAACTCGCCCGGCAGCGAGAGGAGTACGAGCAGTATCATCGGCGCCACGCTCCGCCGGGCGAGCGCCCGCTGGACGACTGGGCCAAGGTCGTCCTCGTGCGCGGGCTCGGGATGATCACGGCGCTCGCCGACAAGCGGAGCGCGGTGACGGCGAACCTGTGTTACCGGGCCGTGCTCGAGACGATCGCGAACGCCGAAGCGGTCGACGCGTTCCGGTTCCTCCCGGAGGCGGACGTGTTCGAGTTCGAGCACTGGCCGCTGGAGCGGCGCAAGCTCGACGAGCAGATCGCGCGGGAGCGCGCGACCCGGCTGCTCCCGCGACACGTCGCCGTGGTGATCGGGGGCGGAAGCGGCATCGGGAAGGCCGCGGCGCGCCGCTTCGCGGACGAAGGCGCGCACGTCGTGGTGGCCGATCTCGACCAGTCGGCGGCCGAAGCCGTCGCGACGGAGATCGCGACCGCCGCCCCGGGTCGCGCCATCGGCGTCGCCACGGACGTGCGCGATGACCGGAGCCTCGCCCGGCTGTTCGAGCGGACGGTCCTGGAGTTCGGCGGCCTCGACTGTCTGTTCTACACCGCGGGCCTGGCGCCCCGGTTCGCAGCTGTCGCGGACATCCGGCGCGAGGATCTCCAGCGGCAGCTCGACGTCCACTACCTCGGCGCCGTGCTGGCGATGGGCGCCGCGGCGGCGGTGATGCGGCGCCAGGGGCTGGGCGGCTCGATCGTCGCGTCCGTGTCGAAGGCTGCCCTGGCGCCGGGCCGGGAGGCCGCCGCGTACGGCGGCAGCAAGGCCGCCCTGCTGCAGGCGATGCGCGTCGCCGCGGTCGAGCTGGGCGGCGACCGGATCCGGGTCAACGCCATCAACGCCGACCAGATCGACACCCCGTTGTTCCTGCGGTTCGTGCAGGAACGCGCCGCCGCCCGGGGCGTCTCCGTCGAGCAGCAGCTGGAGGCCTACCGCCGGCGCAATGCCATGGGCGTGTCGCTCATCCCGCCGGAGGTCGTGGCCGACCTCGCCGCGCTGCTCGCGAGCGACCGGTTCCGCTTCACGACCGGCGACATCCTCACCGTGGACGGCGGCCTGCCCGAAGCGTTCCCGCGCTGAACTGGACGGCGCGACGACCTGGGTGCATCGTCAAGCAACACCGAACATCGCGCGGAGGGACCACATGGCTCGGAAGGGGATCACGAGGCGGAAGTTCGTCGGCGACGTCACGGCGACCGGGCTGTCGTTCACCATCGTCCCGCGTCACGTCCTCGGGCGCGGGTACCGGGCGCCGAGCGATACGCTCAACGTCGCCTGCATCGGCGTCGGCGGCATGGGCGCGAACGACGTGAAAGGCGTGGGGAAAACGGAGAACATCTACGCGCTGTGCGATGTGGACGAGCGGCAGGCCGCGCAAAGCTTCGTGGCGTTCCCGAAGGCCAAGCGCTTCAAGGACTTTCGGGTGATGCTCGAGAAGGAAGGGAAGAGCATCGACGCGGTCACGGTCTCGACCCCCGACCACACCCACACCGTTGCGGGGATGCTGGCCATGAGAATGGGCAAGCACACCCGCATCCAGAAGCCGCTCGCCCGCACGATCTGGGAGGTGCGCCAGCTCGTGGAGGCGGCGCGGAAGTACAAGGTCGCGACCCAGATGGGCAATCAGGGGCACGCCGAGGAAGGCACGCGCCAGATCCGCGAGTGGGTGGAGGCCGGCGCCATCGGCACCGTACGCGAGATCCAGCTCTGGACCAACCGGCCCATCTGGCCGCAGGCGCTCGACCGGCCGCTCGAGGAGTACTACACGCCGCCCTGGATCGACTGGGAGCTGTGGCTCGGACCCGCGCCCGCGCGGCCGTACAATCCCGCGTACGCGCCGTTCAAGTGGCGTGGCTGGTGGGACTTCGGGACCGGCGCGCTGGGCGACATCGCGTGCCACTCGATGGATGCGTCGTTCTGGGCGCTCGATCTGGGATATCCCACCCGCATCGAGCCCGAATCGACCAAGCTGTTCAATGAGAGCGCGCCCGCGGTCTCGCGTATCACCTACTATTTCCCCGCGAAGGGCAATCGACCCGAGATCAAGGTCGTGTGGCGCGACGGCAGCCTGTATCCGCCGCGGCCGAAACAGGTCGCGGATCCCATGGGCTGGCCCTTCGATACGAGCGGCCAGATGTGGATCGGGGACGGCGGCAAGCTGGTGGCGGGGATCTACGGTGAGAACCCAAAACTCCTGGATGAGGCCCGGCAGGCCGACCTCACGGCCCACCCGCCGGCGCAGAAGTATCCGCGCACCGAGGGCGTGTACGCCGAGTGGCTTGCCGCCTGCAAGGGCGGCAAGCCCGCGGGCTCGAATTTCCCCGACCTTGCGGGCCCGCTGACCGAGATGGTGCTGCTCGGCAACCTCGCGGTGCGGACGGCCCAGGTGCTGGACGTCAACCCGCAGACCGGCGACATCGCGAACGCGGGCGTCCCCGCCGAGTACGTTCGCCCGGAGTACCGCGCGGGGTGGAGCGTGTAGCCGGCGCGCTGGCGAGGCTACATTGCACCGGATGGGCCCGCGTGAACGGCAAGCATGTTGACGGGGCTGGGCGACGCGCTCAGCCACCATCCGCTGCTCGCGCTGGTGACCCTGTTCGGCGCCGGCCTGGTCACGAGCCTGACGCCGTGCGTCTACCCGATGATCCCCATCACGGTGGGGATTCTTTCAGGGACCGGCGCCGGTCAGACTTCGCGCGCCCGCACTGCCGGGCTCACGCTCGCCTACGCGGCCGGGCTCGCGCTCTTCTACGCCCTGCTCGGCCTCATCGCCGGGCTCACGGGGTCGCTGTTCGGCACCGTGAGCGCGAGCCCCTGGGCGCGGTTCGTCATCGGGAACCTCCTGCTCGTCTTCGGCCTTGCGATGCTGGACGTGATCCCCGTCTCGGCGCCCCAGCGCCTGCTCTCGTGGGCGGGCGGTCTCTCCGGCGGGTCCTACCCGGCGGTCTTTCTGCTCGGCGCCACGTCGGGGATCGTCGCGGCCCCCTGCGGCGCCCCGGCCTTCGCGGCCGTTCTCACGTGGGTGGCGACCACCCGGAGCGGCGTGCTCGGGTTCGTCTACCTGTTCGTGTTTTCGCTCGGCATGACGGCGCTGCTGGTCGTCGTGGGGCTTTTCTCAGGAACTTTGGCGGCGCTGCCGAGGGGCGGAGCGTGGATGGTCCGGATCAAGCGGGGCGCCGGCGCGATCATGCTCGGCATGGCGGAGTACTACTTCATCCAGATGGGTAGAGTGTTGTGACGGACGGGCTGCACGTGATGAGGGTCGTGGCGACTGCCCTGGCGCTGGCGGCTCCGGCGGCGCTGCCGGGGCAGGACATCGGGCTGCCCGTCGGGACGAAGCCGCCCGCCGTGACGCTCGAGGACCTGGATGGGAAGCCCGTGGACCTCGGGGCGTACGCAGGCAAACGGCCGGTGCTGCTCGAGTTCTGGGCGACGTGGTGCCCGGTGTGCAAGGCGCTCGAGCCGTCCCTCAAGACGGCGCACGCCGCCTACGGTGACCGGGTGCAGTTCTTCGTGATCGGCGTCGCGGTGAGCGAGTCCCCCCGCTCGATCAGGCGGCACCTCGCGGACCACCCGCTGCCAGCTCCCGTGTTGTACGACGCCGACGGCGCGGCGGTGCGCGCGTACCAGGCGCCGACCACGTCCTACATCGTCGTGCTCGACAGAGCCGGGAAAGTGGCCTACACCGGCGCGGGCGCGGAGCAGGACATCGCGGCGGTGCTGGAGCGGGTGGCAGGCAAGTAGGTGGTGGAGGTTGACCTCCACCATCCTCCACAACCTCCACCGTCACTGCCCGTGGTCCGCTCTCGGCGCGAGCTTGTCGATCGCCGCCCCCAGCTCCGTGTAGGACTGCGGATCGATCTCCCGGAACGGCGCCGCGCGGTAGGCGATCTTTCCGTCCGGTCCCACCACGAACAGGTTCCGGTTGTCGACGCCGTACTTGGGGCTGTGGGCGCCGTACGTCTTGCCGATCACGCCCCCGGTGTCGCTCGCGAACAGGAACTGGAACTGGTCGTCCCGGGCCCACGCGGCGAGCGTATCCGCGGCGTCCACGCTGATGGCGATGAGCACCACGTCGCGGCCGTCGTGAAACAGCTGTGCGTACTGATCACGGTACGCATGCATTTGGATCGTTCAGCCCTTGGTTCGCGCCTTGTAGAAGAACGCGAGGACGACCGTCTTTCCTTTGAA